>JAFYQL010000051.1 GCA_017547125.1 Bacillota bacterium | reverse complement strand
TCCGGCGGCGGCACCAACCTGCAGGCTCTCATCGATGCCCAGAAAAGGGGCATCATTGAAAGCGGCGAAATCGTATTGGTGGTTTCCAACAGTGCAGGTGCTTATGCTCTCGAAAGAGCTGCAAATCACGGTATTGACGGCACAGTTATACGTAAAAAAGACTATGAAACAGAAGATGCTTTTTATGATGCACTTATAGGCTATCTTGAAAGCTTTGATGTTGACCTTGTTATACTTGCGGGCTATATGACAGTGCTTGGAAGCAAGTTTATCAAGAGATATGAAAACAAAATTATCAACATTCACCCGGCACTTATTCCGTCATTCTGCGGAGATGGTTTCTATGGCCTTAAGGTACACGAGGCGGCGCTTGAAAAGGGTGTTAAGATAACAGGTGCAACAGTTCATTTTGTAAATGAAGAAACTGATGCTGGTCCTATTATCATTCAGAAAGCAGTTGAAGTGCTTGACGGCGACACACCTGAAGTGCTTCAGAAAAGAGTCATGGAGCAGGCTGAATGGAAGATATTCCCTGAGGCAGTAAAACTTATATCAGAAGGCAAAATTGTAGTTGAAAACGGAAAAGTAAGGAGACTTGACTAATGAAAGTATTACTTGTAGGCAGCGGCGGAAGAGAACATGCAATAGTTTGGAAACTTAAACAGAGCGAAAAGATAGAAAAAATTTACTGTGCACCAGGCAACGCAGGTATTGCGCAGGATGCAGAATGTGTGCCAATCGGCGCAATGGAATTTGACAAGCTTGTTGCATTTGCAAAAGAAAATGCAATTGACTTTACAATTATTGGTATGGACGATCCTCTTGTAGGCGGTGTTGTTGATGCTTTTGAGGCAGAAGGCCTCAAAGTATTTGGTCCAAGAAAAAATGCAGCCATTATCGAAGGCAGCAAGGCTTTTTCAAAAGACCTCATGAAAAAATATGGTATTCCAACTGCTAAATACGAAACATTTGATAACTATGATGCAGCAAAAGAATATGTTTCAGCACAGGAAATGCCTATCGTAATCAAGGCTGACGGTCTTGCTCTTGGTAAGGGTGTTCTTATCTGCCAGACAATGGACGAAGCTTATGCAGCCCTTGATGAAATTATGGTAGACAAAAAATTTGGTGCATCAGGCAGCAAGGTTGTTATTGAAGAATTTCTTACAGGCCCTGAAGTAAGCGTACTTTCTTTCTGTGACGGAAAAACTGTAGTGCCTATGGTTTCAGCTCAGGACCACAAGAGAGCATATGACAATGACGAAGGCCTTAACACAGGCGGTATGGGTACATTCTCACCAAGCAGAATTTACACACCTGAAATCGATGCTGAATGTATGAAGACTATCTTCCAGCCAACAGTTGATGCTATGGCGGCAGAAGGCAGACCATTTGTGGGTATTCTTTACTTCGGTCTTATGCTTACAAAAGACGGCATGAAGGTTATCGAATACAATGCACGCTTCGGCGACCCTGAAACACAGGTTGTTCTTCCAAGACTTAAGACAGACCTTATTGAAATTATGGAAGCATGTGTTGAAGGCAGACTTGACCAGATGGATATTCAGTGGTACGACAATGCGGCAGTATGTGTAGTGCTTGCCAGCGGCGGATATCCGCTTGACTATACAAAAGGCTACGAAATTACAGGCCTTGATGAAATTAAAAAGAGAGAAGACATTGTTGTTTTCCATGCAGGCACAGCTTCAAAAGAAGGCAAGTTTGTTACAAACGGCGGACGTGTACTTGGCATAACAGGCCTTGGAAAAGATCTTGATGAAGCAATCAAGATTGCTTATGAAGGCGTTGAAGTTGTTGATTTTGAAAAGAAACATTTCAGACACGATATCGGCATTAAAATTTACAAATAATCTTTGACAACAAGCATTATATTTTCTTGCGGAAGTATAATGCTTATTGTGTATAAAAGGATGATGGCAATGAGTGGAAGATTTCAAAAACAGATGGACTTTTTGCTCGAAATTGATAAAATAAAAGAGATATACAGACAGACATATATTGCCGATGCAAGCCGTAAGGAAAACGATGCTGAGCATAGCTGGCATAGCTGCATAATGGCCATAGTACTGGCTGAGTATTTTGATAAAGATATAGACTTGCTTAAAGTTATAAAAATGATGCTTATGCACGATGTGGTTGAAATATATGCAGGCGACACATACTGCTATGACGACAAGGGCAACGAAGACAAGGAAGAAAGAGAAATGGCATCTGCCCATAGGGTATATGGACTTCTTCCTGAAGATCAGAAGGCAGAATTTATGGCAATATGGAGAGAGTTTGAAGAACAGAAAACAAAAGAAGCCATATTCTGTGCCATACTCGACAGGGTTCAGCCAACTATACTTAATAAAGCCGCAAACTTTATTTCATGGCAGGAGCACGGCATAAGAAAAGAGCAGGTATTAAAAAGAAATGCTATAACATTTTCCGGCCCGGAAGAGATTGCTTCATATATGAAAAATCTCATTGAAAAAGCGGCGGAAGACGGTTATTTGAAATAAAAAGGGGGATAAACATGACAATTCAGGTATGTATCGGCAGTGTTTGCCATCTTAAAGGCTCTTATGATGTAATTGGTCAGCTTGAAGACCTTATTGAAAAAAACGAATTATCTGAAAAAGTTGACATCAAGGCGGCATTCTGCCTTGGCAACTGTGTTGGTGCAGTATGCGTTAAATTTAACGGTGAAATGTATTCAGTACAGCCAAGCAATGTTGGAGAATTTTTTGAAAACGTGGTTAAAAAGCAGGTGATCTGATGAAGCTTTTTAATTTTACAGTTACAAACTGTAAAAACTGCAATAAATGTGTAAGAGAATGCCCTGTAAAAGCAATACGCTTTATAAACAACAAGGCAGAAATAGATGATGAAAAATGTATCGCTTGCGGCAGATGTTTTGTGGCATGTCCTATGCATGCACGAAATGTTGAAAACGATGTGTTTAATGTTGAAAAAGCCATTGAAGAAGGCAAAAATGTGGTTGCCTGTGTAGACAGTGCTTATCTTGGTGCTTTTGAAGAGCCTGACAAATTTGTTGGGGCTCTTAAAAAGATGGGCTTTTCATCTGTTCAGGAAGCGGCTGCAGGCTCAGAAAAAATTACAAGAGAATATATAAAATATCTTAACGAAAATATAGGCAAGCAGAAATATTTTATAAGCAGTACTTGCCCGGCAATATATCTTTTTGTGGAAAAATATCATCCTCAGCTTATACAGTATCTCATTCCTGTTGATATGCCTGTAATGGCTATTGCAAAGGCCGTTAAGGAAGAAGATAAGGATGCTATTGTTGTTTATGTGGGACAGTGTCTCAGCAAGAAAAATGAGATTAAGCCTGATGATAATACATATCTTAACTACCACATTACATTTGACGAAGTTTTGAAAATGCTTGTTAAAAAAGGCATAGATATGAAAACAACCGAAGGCACAACGCCTGACAGGGCAGCAAGAATTTCGGGTGTTTCATACTCAATTGCCGGAGATATGTGGAAGAATATCAAGACATTTTCTGCTGAACACGGATATGACATAATGCGTGTTGACGGCATGAACAGTATAAAGCAGCTTTTTTCAAGTATGGAAAAGGGAACCCTTTCAAAGTGTTATGTGGGTGTTTCTGCCTGTGCTGAAAGTTGTATAAACGGTCCTTTTATGCCTAAGGATGCACCTGACCTTTTCTGCAGAAGACAGAAAATAAGAAACTTTGCGCAGCACGGCTGGGCAGACAAGGGAAAAGAGTTTGACTGGGATAAAATTGATGTAAGCCGCAGTTTTGTTGAACAAAGTGCCAACAGAAAACTTGCAACATCAGAAGAAATAGAAGAAATACTTCGTAAGATGGGCAAGAAAACACGAGCAGACGAGTTTGACTGCGGTGCGTGTGGCTATGAAAGTTGCCGTGAAAAAGCACAGGGTGTTTTTGAAGGCATGGCGGATATAGAAATGTGCTGGCCTCGTTTAAGAGAAAAAGCAAAACGCAAAGGCGACACAATATTTGAAAATGCAAGAAATATTATTCTTATGCTTGATAAAGACCTTAATGTGATGCAGATTAACCCTGTTGCTGAAAGAAGCTTTGGCATAAAAGATGGGGAAATAGCAGGAAGCAGTGTGTCATTCCTTAACATTGCCACAGACACATTTGAAGAGGCTATGAATAATAAAAAAGACATACTCAACAAAAAGATGAATCTTGAAGAGTATGGCATTACAGTTATGTGCAACACAGTTTATATAGAAGGTGATGAGCTTTTTGTTTCAATGCAGGATATAACTGCGGAAGAACGTAGAAAGAAAGAACTTGCAGAGCTTAAGCATCATTCGGTTGAAATAGCACAGAACGTAATTGAAAAGCAGATGAGAGTTGCGCAGGAAATTGCAAGCCTTATGGGCGAAACAACTGCAGAAACAAAGGTGGCACTTAACAGACTTAAAGACGTTATGCTTAAAGAGGAGAGTGAGTAATATGTATTTTGTTGATACATTTTACAACAGCCTTAATAAGCACGGCGAAGAACTTTGCGGTGACCATGTGGAAGTTGCGGCAGTGCCTGACGGAAAAATTATGGTGCTTGCAGACGGTATGGGCAGCGGTGTTAAGGCAAACATACTTGCAACGATGACAAGCAAAATTGCAGTAACAATGCTTCGCGAGGGAGCATCTCTTGAAGAAACATTGGATACCATTGCAGATACTTTGCCTGTGTGTAACGAAAGACATCTTGCCTATTCAACTTTCACTATCATAAAGGCGTTTCATTCCGGCGAGGTTTATGTGGCTGAGTTTGATAATCCGTCAATATTTCTTCTTCGTGACGGCGAAGAGGTTTCTGTTGAAAAGATAAAAAGAACTATTCACGACAAGGTTATATTTGAAAGCAAGTTTGTGCTTGATGAAAAAAGCCTTCTTGTTGTGGTTAGCGATGGTGTTGTTCATGCAGGTGTAGGCAGGTCGCTTGCACTTGGCTGGAGATGGAAAAATGTAAATGAATTTCTTAAACCCCTTTCAACAGGAGATACAGCTACTCTTTCTGTAACCAATACAGTGCTTAATGAGTGCCAGAAGTTGTATGAAAATGAGCCGGGAGACGACACAACGGTTCTTGCTGTTAAACTGAGAGAGCTTGAAACAATAAACCTTTTTACAGGTCCGCCTCTTAATCCCGACAAGGACGAAGACATAATCGAAAAGATACTTGCACAGGAAGGCAAAATGGTTGTGTGCGGCGGCACAACTGCAAGCATAGTATCAAAAAAACTTGGAAAAGAAATGGAAATCGACCTTTCAACAATGACAAGCGAAATACCTCCGGTAGGCAAAATTGAAGGTATAGAACTTGTTACGGAAGGCGTTATAACAATAAACAAAACAATAAATATAATCAGAAACTATATGAATCCTGAGTTTAACCGTAAACTTGCTATGGAAGCGCTTAAGGCAAATAATGCTGCGGCTATGCTTGCCCGTCTTCTTATTGAAAGATGCGACAAGCTTAATATCTGGGTTGGACAGGCGGTAAACCCTGTGCATCAGGAATCAGATTATCCTATGGGCATAATTTTTAAGATGAACCAGATAAAAGAATTGGCAAATATTACGGAAAAACTTGGAAAAGAAGTAAAGTTGATGTATATTTAATATGTAAATTCAAACTAAATTTAGTTGGTAGGAGTTGCGTATGAGAAAATTTGAAAGTAATGTTCAGTATATAAAGTATCAGGTTAACAAGCAGATAGCTAAAAGATTTTTAGATGGCGAAGCTTTAAATGCCAAAACAATCAATAAAATTTCTGAAGAACTTGTTGACCCTAACAGACTTATAAGATGCTGTGTTTACAAAGAAAGACACATTGTATCAGAACGAGTTAAGATTGGTGTTAAGTCAATCAAAAAAGGCGAAAACGTAATCAAAATTATCCGTGCTGCCTGTGACGAATGCCCTGTTTACAGATATGTTGTAACAGAAGCCTGCAGAGGCTGTCTTGCACACAAATGTCAGGAAGTGTGCCCAAGAGATGCCATAACTATTGCAGACCACAGAGCATTTATCAATCAGAATCTTTGTATCGAATGTGGTAAGTGCCACGATGTATGTCCTTTCGGTGCTATCAGCAACGTTAAGAGACCTTGCCTTGGTTCATGCCACGCAAATGCACTTTTTGTTGGCGAAGACAGAAAGGTTTACATTGATGACGAAAAATGCGTTTCATGTGGATCTTGCGTATACAACTGCCCATTCGGTGCTATTGTAGACAAATCATTTGTTCTTGATGTATTAAAGCTTATCAAAGAATCAGAAAACAATACAAAATATAAAGTTTATGCCATAGTTGCACCTGCAATTTCAAGCCAGTTTACAGAAGCTAAAATTGAACAGGTTATCACAGGCATCAAACAGATTGGTTTCCAGGATGTAATAGAGGCTGCTCTTGGTGCAGATATTGTGGCTTGCCACGAAGCAAAAGAATTCAGCGAAACAATTGAACAGAGACAGTGGATGACAACATCATGTTGTCCTGCATTTGTTAAGTATGTTGAAGTTAACTATCCTGAACTTATGAGCCACGTTTCAGGCACTGTATCACCTATGAT
Organism: Bacillota bacterium; assembly: GCA_017547125.1. Classification (GTDB taxonomy): domain Bacteria; phylum Bacillota; class Clostridia; order Lachnospirales; family Anaerotignaceae; genus HGM11808. The sequence goes on along the minus strand of JAFYQL010000051.1, from coordinate 4,337 downwards.
TGCCATTGCAAAACTTATCAGAAGCACAGATAAGGATGCAAGAATTGTATTCATCGGTCCATGTACAGCAAAGAAAATGGAAATCAATGAAAAAGACCTTAAGGGTCAGGTTGATTATGTTATTACATTTGAAGAACTTAATGCTATCTTCGGTGCAATGGACATTGATCTTACAAAGTGTGAAGAAACATTACTTGACAATGCTTCATACTACGGCAGACTCTTTGCAAGAAGCGGCGGTGTAACAGCAGCTGTTCAGGCAGTTATTGAAGAACAGGGTATTGATATTCCGTTTGAACCACTTAAGTGTGATGGCCTTGATGAATGTGTTAAGGCACTCAAGGTTGCATCATTTGGTCGTCTTAAAGCAAACCTTATTGAAGGTATGGCCTGCAAGTGCGGTTGTATCGGCGGTGCAGCATCACTTTCACACGGACCAAAGGATGTTAGCCAGGTTGACAAATACGGTGCACTTTCAAAAGAAAAGAGTAGCGTAGACGCAACAAGAATTTTCGATATGGAAGAACTTCATCTTGAAAGAGATTACGAAGTGCTTAAAAAACAGAAGAAATAAGATGATTAATATGTAAACCGGAGCAAAAATGCTCCGGTTTTATTATTTCTATAATGAATTGTACCCATACAATATATAAAAAATCTTTTGTTGTGCTTTATATCATAAATATTCAGTGGTATTGTTTTTATATAAAAAAAGAAAGATGGTGGATATTATGAAAAATATGACAGCGAAAGATGTAGCAATGTGTGCCCTTGTAGCGGCACTTACTTTTATCTTTACTTATGCATTTAAAATACCTGTGGCAAACGGATACGTTCATCTTGGTGACAGTTTTATATTCCTGGGTGTATTTTTGCTTGGAAGAAAAAAAGCATGTATGGCAGGTGGCTTGGGTGCTGCCCTTGCAGACCTTATCGGCGGATATGCGGTGTGGGTTGTTCCTACATTCATTATCAAAACAATTATGGCATATACAATGGGAACTATCACAGAAGTGGCACTTAAGGAAAACAAAAACGGACATATAGCCGGTATGCTTGCAGGCGGAGTTGTTCAGGTTGTGCTTTATACAGCAGTCAACATTTTAGTTTTTGGTATGGCATTTGCGGGTATATCATGCTTCTCAGATGTGGTGCAGACACTTACATCTGTGGTTATGGCAGTTGTTTTCATTTCATCAATCAAAAGAACAAGTATTTATAGTCAGATAAAAAATAGTTGAAAGAATTGAACAAAAGGTGTAAAAATATATGGGTATAATTTTTACTGTGTGTTATAATTCAATCAGCGATTTTTAATTTGTTTATATAAAGGACTTAGTTGTAATGAATAGTATTAAAAAATGGATTGTATATGAATGGGAAGAAACTGAATTATTGTTAAGGTCTATTCCGGCTACGGCAGTTACACTGTTTGTAGTGAGTGTTGTATGCATGAACCTTCTTGCAAACAAAACACTTCTTCAGCTTGACTGGATAGCACTTGACGGCGGTATTCTTATTTCGTGGCTATCATTTATGTGCATGGACATTATCACAAAGCACTTCGGACCAAAGGCGTCAAACAAGATTTCATTGCTTGCGGCATCCATAAACCTTCTTACCTGCCTTATATTTTTTGTGGCCAGTGCAATTCCGTCAAATGCCAATGACTATACTGCCTTCAACAATATTTTCGGGGGAACCTGGTTTATACTTCTTGGCAGTACAATAGCATTTCTTTCTTCTGCCGGTATCAACAATGTATTGAACTGGATGATAGGAAAGTCTATGGAAAATCATCCTGATGAAAAGCTTGTTTACTGCACACAGACATATATATCAACATTTGTGGGTCAGTTTTGCGACAACTTTATATTCTCGGTGATTGTTTTTGTTGGCTTTGCACCTATTTTCTGGGACGGATTTCATTGGACGGTTCTTCAGTGCGCAACTTGTGCATTAACAGGGGCTGTGGCAGAGCTTATTATGGAAATTATTTTTTCACCTATAGGCTACAGAATAGTTACAAGATGGAGAGAGCATTCTGTGGGCAAGGAATATCTTGAATTTGTAGGAAAGGGAGAAGTGTGATATGAAGGTTCTTATTACAGGAACATCTCAGGGTATAGGAAAGGCTATTGCAGAGATGTTTTTGAAGGAAAATCACGAAGTGACAGGTATAGACAGAAATGAATCGGCTATTGAGCATCAGGGATATACTCATTATGTTTGTGATATAAGAGATTATGACCATCTTCCTGATATAAAGGATGTTGAAATACTTGTGAACAATGCGGGAACACAGAACGAGGATGATATAAACATCAACCTTAAAGCGTTGATTCATATTACAGAAAAATATGGTGTTCAGGAAAAAATAAAGTCAATACTCAACATTGGCTCTGCAAGTGGACACACAGGCGCAGAGTTTCCGGAATATTGTGCAAGCAAAGGCGGAGTGATGGCATATACAAAAAACGTTGCTATGCGAGTTGCAAAGTTTGGTGCCACATGCAATAGCCTTGATCCGGGCGGAGTGCTTACAGAACTTAATGAGTGCGTAATCAATGATCCTGAGCTTTGGCAGCAGATTATGGATGAAACACCGCTTAAAAAATGGGCAACACCGGAAGAAATAGCACAGTGGGCATATTTCCTTACAGCTGTAAATACATTCTGCACAGGTCAGAATATTATGGTTGATGGCGGAGAGTCAATAAACTATAACTTTATATGGAAAGATTAAAAAAAGGTGCTTAAACGGAGCTGACTTAAGAATACATTATAATTTGTTTATTCAGTATTCTTAAGGAAATCCGTGAGCGGCTTTATGACATAAGAAAACAAACCCGTATAATTCAAAAATAAAAAACCTTGAAAAATCAAGGTTTTTTTTTGTGTTTTCTTATGTCGCCGCTCTAAAACAAGCACCTTTTTTATTATTTGTCTGAGTATTTTTCAATCTGAGCATTGATAAGTTCCATATCGTCGAAGTAGTTGATCTTCATAGCGGCTTTAACTTCATCAAGTGTCTGTGCAGCTTTTGCTCTCGCTTTTTCGCTGCCTTCTTTAAGAATCTGATATACATAAGCGATATCTTTTTCGTATTCTTTTCTTCTTGCTCTGATTGGTTCAAGTTCTTCCTGAAGAACGCTGTTAAGGAATTTCTTAACCTTTACGTCACCAAGACCGCCTCTTGTGTAGTGAGCCTTAAGTTCATCAAGGTTTGCATATTCAGGAAGGTATTTCTGGAAATGTTCATCTGTGCAGAAAGCATCAAGGTATGTGAATACTGTATTGCCTTCAACCTGACCTGGATCTGAAACCTTAAGGTGGTTAGGGTCTGTATACATGCTCATGATTTTCTTTCTCATTTCTTCAGGGTCTTCTGAAAGGTAGATGCAGTTGCCAAGAGATTTGCTCATCTTTGCTTTGCCGTCGATACCAGGAAGTCTGAGACAAGCCTTGTTGTCAGGAAGAAGAATTTCAGGCTCGATAAGTGTGTCGCCGTAGATTGAGTTGAAACGACGAACGATTTCCTTTGTCTGTTCAAGCATTGGAAGCTGGTCTTCACCTACAGGTACAGTTGTTGCCTTGAAGGCTGTGATGTCTGATGCCTGGCTGATTGGGTATGTGAAGAAACCAACAGGGATTGATGCTTCAAAGTTTCTCATCTGAATTTCGCTCTTTACTGTAGGGTTTCTCTGAAGTCTTGATACTGTAACAAGGTTCATGTAGTAGAATGCAAGCTCTGTAAGCTCTGGAACCTGTGACTGAATAAAGAGTGTTGACTTTGCAGGGTCAAGACCGCATGCAAGGTAATCGAGAGCAACTTCGATGATGTTCTGTCTTACTTTTTCAGGGTTGTCTGCGTTGTCTGTAAGTGCCTGTGCGTCAGCAATCATAATAAAGATTTCATCAAAGGCACCGCTGTTCTGAAGTTTTACTCTTCCTTTTAAAGAACCTACATAATGGCCAACGTGAAGCTTACCAGTAGGTCTGTCGCCTGTTAAGATAATTTTTGACATAATTTCCTCCGATATATAAGCCAAAAGGCTGATTTTTAAATACATATCATAATAAATAACTATAAACTTTTGGCGGGATAAAGTCAAGGAATGGAAAAAGAATTGCCCTTGTTTATTGCACTTGAATATAAACTGTGATAATATTTCATTATTATGGGCATTTTATGTGCTATATAAATTTTGACAACTTATTAAAACATTTATTTATACAGGAAGTGAAATTATGTGCGGAATTTGTGGTTTTACAGGTCAGCTTGTTAAAAGCGAAGAAGTATTAACCAACATGATGAATAAGATTATCCACCGTGG
>JAFYQL010000050.1 GCA_017547125.1 Bacillota bacterium | reverse complement strand
TTCCACTTCATAATTTACCATCATGGCACAAATGCCCTTTGGTTTAAATGTACTCATATTATAATTCCCTTTCTTCTTCGTATATCTTTGAAAACTCAATGTATTCTTCTGCCGCACCGCGTATTGCTTCAATTTCTTTTTCGCCCACAGGTCTTATTATTTTTGCAGGTGAACCAAAAGCAAGATTGCCGGCAGGTATTTCAGTATGTTCTGTTACAAGTGAGCATGCACCGATAAGACAGTTTTCACCAATCTTTGCATGGCTTAAAACAGTAGCACACATACCGATAAGTGTGTCGTCACCTATCTTGCATCCGTGAAGCATAGCCTTGTGGCCAACTGTAACATTCTTTCCGATAACAACTGCACCGTCTTCTTCGTGGTCAGAGTGTATACAGGTAAGGTCCTGAATGTTTGTTCCGTCTCCTATGATAATGGCATTGTTGTCTGCTCTTAACACACAGTTTGGCATAAGCACACAGTTTTCGCCCAGTCTTACGTCTCCCAGAAGGACACATCCTTCAAATATAACGCAGCTTTCAGGTATGATTGGTTTTTTTCCTTTAAAACTTCTTACTGTATATCCTTTTTCCACAATATTCACCTCATCTCGTTTTCATCTACATTTATACCATATCCGCCCCTTTTTCTCAATACATTATTTTGTTGACAAGGTTATGAATTAACTTTAAAATTTTTAGATAGACAAGAATAATAAATTTGAGCAATACAAAGGTGAATTTATGCATATTAAAAAACTTGCCTCTCTTTTGATTATTCCGCTTGCTCTTACCGGCTGCACCAACAGCTTAAGATACGAAGACAACATAATTTCAGCATCATTTTATCCGATGTATCTTATAGGAAGCGAAATTGCAAAAGACAGCGGCATTGAAATTAAAAATACAGCATCACCGCAGACAGGCTGCCTTCACGATTATCAGCTTACAACAGGCAATATTCGTCAGCTCAGCCATAGCGATGTGCTTATAATAAACGGAGGCGGCATGGAAGACAGTTTTATCGAAAAAGCCTCTGAAAATTCAGGCATAAGAATTATCGATTCCTCTTCCCACTTCGGACATCATGAAGATGACCACCACGAAGAAGAAAGTGACCACGGACACGACCATGACCACGGCGAAAACAGTCACTACTGGACATCTTTAAGTCACGCATCTCTTCAGGCAGAGGCAATAGCCCACGGTCTTGCCGAAATCTATCCCGAAAAAGAAGTACTTTTTGAAAGTAACCTTGAAGCTTTCGAAGAAAACTGCCATATACTCAAAGAAAAATATGACTTTTCTTCCTATAATAGTATAAAGGTTGTTTCTTTCCACGAAGCCTTTGAGTTCTTCTGCGAAGAAAACAACATTGAAATAGTAAAAACATTTGAAATTGACGAAAACTCAACACCTTCTGCAAAAGAACTTGCATCTGTAGCAAAGGAAGCAAAGCATCTCGGTGTTTCAGCCATTTTTGCAGCAAATGACGGCGGAAAAATTTATGCCCGCACCATCGCAGAAGAAATCGGTGTTCCACTTGTTATACTCAACCCTCTTACCTATGAAAATGAAGAAACAGAAAGCTACTTTTCTTCAATGGATAAGAACCTGAGCCTTATTAAGGAGTTATTTGAAAATGAGTAATCATAACAGCTGCGGTCTTTGCCGCATAGATATCGAAAACCTTTCCGTACTGAGCGGAAACAGTATATTAATAGAAGACATAAATCTTTCACTTCACTGCGGCGAGCTTACTGCCCTTATAGGCAAAAACGGTGCCGGCAAAACAACACTTCTTCGTGCAATACTTGGAGAAAGAAATTATAAAGGAAAGATTTCTTTTGTAAGCCACCACGACGACAAAATAAAACGTCCGTCTATCGGCTATGTTCCTCAGTATATGACGTTTGACAAAAGCACACCTTTAAGTGTTGCTGACTTTATGCTTGCCTGCAAGGTAAAACGTCCTGTATGGCTTGGCAATAAAAAAGAAGACATCAGAAAACTTGAAGAAAGACTTGCAGAGCTTGACTGTGCAAACCTTGCCGACAAACGAATGGGCGACCTTTCAGGCGGCGAGCTTCAGCGAGTTATGCTTACTGCAGCCCTTGATCCTATGCCCGACCTTCTCATCCTTGACGAGCCGGCATCAGGTATGGACATCGCAGGTCTCGACCTTTTTTTCAAAATGGTTGCATCTATCCGTGACAAATACCATATCGCCATACTTCTTGTATCCCACGACCTTGGTCTCATAAGAAAATATGCCGATACTGTAGTGCTTCTTGACAAAACAGTTGTTGCATCAGGCGAAATTGAAGATGTATTTTCAACCGAAGCTTTCAAAAGCACATTCGGTTATCTTGAATAAAGGAGGCGCAGTATGGAATTAATTTATGATATTTTAAGTCTGCTTCCTTTTGAGTTTATGCAGTACACATTTATGAAAAACGCATTTATCGCCGTGCTTTTTATTTCTCCGCTTTTTGCTCTTTTGGGCACAATGGCAGTTAATGACAAAATGGCATTTTTCAGCGATGCCCTTGGCCACAGCGCTTTCACAGGCATTGCCATAGGCGTACTTTTAGGCCTCAGAAATCCTGTTATAAGTATGCTTGCCTTTGCCATTATACTTGGCCTTGCAATCACATACGTTAAGGAAAGCGGCACAGCATCAACCGACACCATAATCAGCGTTTTCTCATCTATATCAATAGCCCTTGGTATAGTTATACTTTCAAGAAACGGCGGTTTTGCAAAATATTCTTCATACCTTACCGGCGATATCCTTACCGTAAGACCAACAGAAATATGGGCAGTGCTTGCAACACTTGTTGCCGCATATATAATATGGAGCAAAATCTACAACAACCTTCTTCTTGTAAGCATCAACCCTTCCCTTGCGGCAAGCCGAGGCATCAACTGCAAGCTTTACGAAAACATATTTGTTGTTATGGTAGCAGTTGCCGTTATGCTTTCAGTAAAATGGATTGGTATTCTTACCATCAACTCACTGCTTATCCTTCCTGCTGCTGCAGCAAGAAACGTGTCACTCACATCAAAACAGTATCACTTCTACGCTCTTGCAATAGGGCTTTTCAGCGGCATCACCGGTCTTATAGTTTCTTTCTATGCCGACACATCAGCCGGCGCATCAATGGTACTTGTTTCAGCAGTAATTTACTTTGCAACACTTCTTATGAAAAGCAAAATAAGATAATAAAAAAGGTATTGGAAATTCCAATACCTTTTTTTATATCCTTACTTCAATTTTTTCATCAATTATCATTTCGTCTTCTTTCACAATGCAGTCATATGCCATAATATTTACTCCTGCATTATATGCATCCTTAAGTGCATGTGCAAAGTCAGGGTCTGTTTCCGCATTAGGAGTGAAATACCTAACTCCCTTCATCTGTATCACAAAAAGAATATTTGCTTCATATCCTTCTTCCTTTGCTTTTATCAGCTCACGTATATGCTTTTCGCCACGCTCAGTAGGCGCATCAGGAAAAAGCACAACTCCTTCTCGTTCAAGTGTTACCCCCTTAACCTCTACAAAACCTTTTCTTCCGTCTTTTTCATAGTAAAGGTCAAATCTCGACTTTGAAAATGTCACTTCTCTTTTCACATAATCAGGTGTTCCTATCTCACTTATCTTTCCGCCTGCAACTGCTTCAAAAGCCGCACTGTTTGGAATCTGCGAATCCATATTAACAAGCATATCGCCC
>JAFYQL010000049.1 GCA_017547125.1 Bacillota bacterium | reverse complement strand
GCATTCATTGCACGTTCAACAATGTTGTTCCAGTCTCTCTTCTTGTCATAATATACCTGCTCTGCTCTGCGCACAGCATCAAGCATTTCGTGTGCATTGTAGTTTGCAAAACTGAAGCCTGTACCTGTTTTTTCATATTCATTATATGGCTCTACAGTATCCTTAAGACCACCTGTTTCTCTTACGATAGGAAGTGTGCCGTAGCGTAAGCTCATAAGCTGGCTGAGGCCACATGGTTCGAAAAGTGAAGGCATAAGGAATGCATCACATGAAGCATAAATCTTATGTGACATAGCATCTGAATAATAAATATTTGCTGAAACCTTTTCAGGATATTTCCAGGCAAAGTGATAGAATAATTCTTCATACTTTCTGTCGCCCGTACCAAGAACAACAAGCTGAATGTCATCCTGACAAAGTTCATCAAGTACATGCTCAACAAGGTCAAAGCCTTTCTGATCTGTAAGACGTGATACAACACCAATCATCATTTTCTTTGTATCTTTTGTAAGACCAAGTTCTTCCTGAAGAGCTTTTTTGTTTTTGATTTTTTCTTTTCTGAAGTTTTCCACACTATATGTCTTAACAATGTGTGGGTCTGCTTCAGGGCTGAAATCATCATAGTCAATACCATTTACAATGCCTACAAGGTCATTTGCACGTGCATTCATAAGACCATCAAGTCTTTCACCATAAAATGGTGTTTTAATTTCCTGAGCATAAGTGCTGCTTACTGTTGTAACTTTGTCGGCATATACAATACCGCCCTTTAACATGTTTGCATCGCCGTATGCTTCAAGCTTGTCGTTTGTAAAATAATAATCAGGAAGACCTGTTATTTCTTTCATACCTTCAACACTCCAGATACCCTGGAATTTGAGGTTATGGATTGTGATAGCAGTTTTGATACCCTTGAAATATTCATTGAAATAACGGAAATGATCAAGGTACACAGGCACAAGACCAGCCTGCCAGTCGTGGCAATGAATAACATCAGGTTTAAAGTCAATTACAGGAAGCGCACATAAAGCAGCCTTTGAAAAATATGCAAACTTTTCAATGTCTGCCGCAATGTCGCCGTATGGTTTTAAGCCGCTGAAGTATTCCTCATTATCAATAAAGTAAAATGTAACTCCGTCATGAACAAGTTCAAAAATTCCGACATGCTTTCTCTGATTTTTAAAATCAATGCCAAAAGCAGTTTTATACTGAATTTTATCCTGCCATTCCTTTTTTATACTCTGATATTTAGGAAGAATAACACGAACATCAAATTTTTCTTTATCAAAATATTTTGGTAAAGTTCCTGCTACGTCAGCAAGCCCCCCTGTTTTTATAAAAGGCACTGCCTCTGAAGCAACAAATAAAACTTTTTTCAAAATGTTTCCTCCTTTTTTACCAAACATTATGCTAATGTTTTGATGTATACACCGTTTTCTTTAACAAATCCCATTTTTGTCATATATTCAACATGAGTTTTTGATTCCTTCTGGCTGTACTTAAGCATTTTAACGCCATTTTCAGGAAGTTTTGAATATAAGAACTCGCCTGCTGTACAGTCACGGTATGCAGGTGTTGTATAATCCATAACAACATCAACAATACCATTTTCAAGTTCTTTACCTAATAATAAACCAGCTGGTGTTCCATTGCAATACACAAAATAAACTGTGTCGCAAGCCGCTTTATTTTCCTTATAGTCAGGGAAATAAGATTTGATGTCACGTGCATAGCGATTGATGAAGTATTCTGCTGAAGAATCATCAGCTTTTGCTTTTACTATGTCATATTCTTTCTGTGTCTTTAATAATTTGAAAAGGTTGTAAAGGTTGATGATGATAAGGCATGCATTCATTAACACAAGTGGTAATGCGCCTACGATAAGAGCATAAATACCTGAAACGATGCTGCCCACTGTGTTGATAACTCTGAGTTTAACAACTGAAGACATTAACATTGATACAACTACTAATACAGAGCCAATATATCCGAAAATTTCAATAATCATTGCAAAATCCATATTATAATTCCTTTCTTCTATACAAGTATGGTCCTAATTTTTACAATTAGGACCACACTGCAAACAAAACATATTAGGGGTGGTGGTGAAAACTATAAATTAATATCCGGCACCATTGTCAGCATTCTTTAAAATTTTAACAAGTCTGCTTGTACCAAGTCTGTCAGCACCAAGACGCATAAATTCATCTGCGTCATCAAATGATGAAATACCGCCTGCTGCTTTAACCTTAACTTCTGCACCAATGTGTTTTCTCATAAGAGCTACGTCTGCAAATGTAGCACCTGCTGTTGAGAAACCTGTTGATGTTTTGATGTATTCAGCACCTGCGTTGGTTACGATTTCGCACATTTTAATTTTTTCTTCTTCTGTAAGTAAACATGTTTCGATGATTACTTTTAAGATTTTGCCGCCGCAAGCTTCATGAATCTGACGGATTTCATCTTCGATTTCCTGGTATCTCTTGTTTTTAAGAGCACCAACGTTGATTACCATGTCAATTTCTTCAGCGCCGTTAGCAATAGCATCTTTAGTTTCAAAAACTTTAACTGCTGTTGTGTTGTAGCCGTTAGGGAAACCAATTACTGTACAGATTGGTAATTTGCCGTCTACATATTCAGCTGCTTCTTTAACGTATGCTGCAGGAATACAAGCTGAAGCTGTTTCATATTTCATTGCGTCATCAAGAATTTCTTTGATTTCTTCCCAAGTTGATGTAACACCAAGTAATGTGTGGTCTACGATACCTAATACTTTTTTCTGATCCATAATTATATT
>JAFYQL010000048.1 GCA_017547125.1 Bacillota bacterium | reverse complement strand
TGCTTCACCTGTGTTAACAATTTCTTCAAGGTCTGCATATACGCTCTCGATATCAGATACCTTAACGTCACGGCCGCCGAGACCGTAAACATAATTAATTGCTTCAACAGTGAGGCAACCACGATACATGGCCGCCATAACTTCTGCGCCTAAAGGACCGCCGTGAGTTGAATAGCTTTCGCATCTGTCCATAATAGCAACTGCCTTGCAGTTTCTGAGTGCTTCAGCAATTTCTTCGCCTGGGAATGGTCTGAATACTCTAACTTTGATAAGACCAACCTTCTTGCCTTCTGCTCTCAATTTATCAACTGCATCTTTAGCAGTACCAGCAGCAGAGTTGATGATAACAATAGCTTCTTCGGCATCTTCCATCATATATTCTTCAAAGAAACCGTATTTTCTGCCGGTCATCTTTTCGAAGTCTGCAGCAACATCAAGAATAACCTGTTTAGCATTTTTCATTGCTTCAATCTGCTGTCTCTTATGTTCAAAGTAGTAGTGCTGTGTGTCATATGGACCAACAGAATACTTTCTTTCAGGGTTAAGAAGATAATTTTCTGGGCAGTATTCGCCAACAAATTCTTTAACCTTTTCATCTTCGATAAGCTCGATATTTTCGATGCCGTGGCTTGTGATAAAACCGTCCTGGCATACCATAATAGGAAGTCTTACGTCTTTGTGTTCGGCAATTCTGAAGGCCTGAACAAAGTTGTCGTATGCTTCCTGTGCGTTTTCTGAATATACCTGAATCCAGCCTGCATCTCTTGCGCCCATAGAGTCTGAATGGTCAGCCTGAATGTTGATAGGGCCTGAAAGAGCTCTGTTTACAAGTGCAAGTGCAATAGGAAGTCTGTCGCTGGCTGCAACATAAAGTTCTTCCCACATAAGTGCGAGACCGCATGATGATGTAGCAGTAACAGTTCTTGCGCCTGCTGCTTCAGAACCGATACAAGCTGACATTGCTGAATGTTCGCTTTCTACTGTTACAAATTCTGTATCAACTTTTCCGTTTGCTACGTATGATGAAAAATACTGTGGAATTTCTGTTGATGGTGTTATAGGGAATGCGGCCATAACGTCAGGATTTATCTGGCGCATCGCTGTTGCAACGGCTTCGTTGCCTGATAATCTTTCTCTTATTGCCATTTACTTTTCCCCCTTTAACATAATAATTGCATCAAAAGGACAAACCTTTGCGCAGATACCGCAGCCTTTGCAGTGGTCAAGGTCAAAATCTGCTCTTAATTTATCTTTTACAGGAATAGCACTATCAGGACATACAGGTATGCAAAGAAGACATTGCTTGCATTTGTCAGCTATAAACTGAGGAGTATCTGTTCTCCAGTCGCCTGTTTTAAAGTATTTTGATGTGCCGCCTTCATATACTTCGCCGGCTGTTGTAATTTCGCTCCAGCTGGCCTTTTCGTTGATATGGTCTATTGTTGACATCAGAGCTGCACCTCCTTAAGTGACATTTCAAGTGCTTTCATATTGCCTTCGATAACTTCAGGCTTTGAAGCAAATTTGTGCTTGTATGAGCCTCTCATTTCTTCAAGGAAGGCTTCATCTTCCATAATGCCTGTTACCTTTACAACTGCAGCAAGCATAGGTGAGTTAGGGAAGTTTTTACCGAGCGCTTCAACTGAAATTCTCTTTGCATCAATAGCAACTACTCTGCCCTCATAACCGCGAAGTAATGGCTTGATTTCTTCAGCTGATTTTGGTGTGTTGATGATTACTGCGCCTTCTTTTTTAAGACCATTAGTAACGTCTACGCTTTCAAGAAGAGTTTCGTCAACAACAACTACATAGTCAGGTTCATAAATATTTGAATGAACTCTGATAGGTGTGTCGCTTATTCTGTTGTAAGCAGTGATAGGTGCACCCATTCTTTCAGGACCATATTCAGGGAAGCCCTGTACATATTTGCCTGTGTTAAATGCTACGTCTGCAAGCAGAAGTGATGCTGTTTTGGCACCCTGTCCGCCTCTGCCGTGCCATCTGATTTCTAACATCGTATTCCCCTCTTTCATAAACACGTTGAAATAAATATTTGTGGTATAATTTTATAACATTCTACATCGGTTCCGCAACTACAAATGTATTTTTTATGTAAACAAATGACACTTTTTTCAGTGTTTTTCGGAACAATTTATTGAATATAAATAACAGAACCATATCCTGTGATATGGTTCCGTTGTTTTTTGTTTAATTAAAGGCTTCTAATCATCTGTTCGGGATGATCCGCATAGAAAAGCGCTGTTTCTTTTGTAATTTTTCCTGCTTTGTAAAGTGCAATAATACTTTGATCCATAGTAATCATACCTTCGCTGCTGCCGGCTGCAATGGCATTTTCAATCTGATGACCTTTGTTGTCACGGATAAGGCTTCTGATAGCACTGTTAAGATGCATTATTTCAAATGCAGGTATAAGTCCGCCGTTTACATCAGGAAGAAGCTGCTGAGAAATAACTGTACGCAATACAGTTGAAAGCTGAACTCGTATCTGTGCCTGCTGTGTGCTTGGGAATACGTCAATGATACGGTTGATAGTGTTTACTGCACCCTTTGTGTGAAGTGTTGCAATAAGAGTGTGACCTGTTTCAGCCGCAGTCATTGCAGTCTGTATTGTTTCAGCATCACGCATTTCACCAAGGAGAATTACGTCAGGTGCCTGTCTTAAGCATGCACGGAGAGCTGAAAGATAGTCTGATGTATCAATAGCAATTTCTCTCTGGCTGATGATACTATTTTTGTGCTTGTGAAGATATTCAATAGGGTCTTCGAGAGTAACAATATGGCACTGACGTGTGCTGTTGATTCTGTCGATGATACAAGCCTGTGTTGTTGATTTGCCGCTGCCTGCAGTACCTGTTACAAGCACCATACCGTCAGGATTGTCTGCAAGTGACATAATGCTTTCGGGTATGCCAAGTGTTTTGTAGTCAGGTATACTGAATGCTACAACTCTTATAACTGCAGACATAGTGTTTCTCTGTCTGTATGTGTTAACTCTGAAACGTGCAAGACCCGGTACAGAAAGTGAAAAGTCATCGTCGCCGTCATCAGTAAATTTTTCGATTGGTCTGCCTGCAAGAGTATAAATTTCGGATACAATTTCTTCTGTATCCTTTGGCATAAGTCTTTCTTCGCCGAAAGCAGTAAGCTGGCCGTCAATTTTGATTTTTGCAGGTCCGCCTGCAACTATGAAAAGGTCAGATGCCTCTTTTTCAACTGCATATTTTAATAAATCCAATAATATTGTCATGGAAATCCTCCTATGCTAAAAATTCTCCGTCCCAGACTTCAAGCAACTGTTCTTCCCAAGGTGCGTCAGTAACTGCACGCCATTTGAGAACTTTCCATCCGTCATTGTCTTTTGTTACTTCAATTTCAAGATATCTGTTTTCTGTTATTGAACAGGTGTAATAATATATTCCGTTTTCTTCGTATACGCCTTCCGGTATTTTGCCCTGTCGTATAAGAGAAAATATCATTTCAGCTTCTGTATCAGCCTCGTAATATGATGCTACAGAGTCTATTGAAGACTGAGCAAGTCTTTTGTCAGCAAGGGCTGTGTTAAGGCTGAGAAGTGAAAATATAGTGAGTGAAAGCACGGCATAAATAACCATCAGAGATGTTACGCCAACAACAGGAAATGAAAAGTTGTTTTTCTTACTCATTTTCTGTCACCTCCTGCCATGCAACAGGAATTTCAAATATAACTTCCCTGTCATCGCTTACCTTGAGGGAAACTCTGCATAAGCCGTTTTCTTCATATTCTTTTTTTGCACTCATAGTATATTCTGGTTCGGCTGATGTTTCCTGCCAGTTTTCATCATAATAAATATACCATGAATCATTGTCATAATGCCATCTTTCAAGGCTTTCACCTGAAGAAAACTTAAGTTCTTCAGCCATTGTCTGTGCCTTGAATGCGGCATGTGACGCTGCTTCAACACTTTTTGACACGTTGTTTGAGTATACAAAAACCTTGATATAAACAACTGCAGAAAGTGCAAATATAAGCACCATTATAATTTGTTCCATAAGCACCAAAGGTGTCTTGCTTCTCATTGCAG
>JAFYQL010000047.1 GCA_017547125.1 Bacillota bacterium | reverse complement strand
GCATGGGCAAAAGAACTTGATATCACATACACAATCGATATCAAAGAAGGCGTAAAATACGACGACTAATATAGTGAAGCAAGGTTTAAGTGCTTTAAAACCTTTTAATACAAAAAGAACCTTATTCCCTTAGGGGAAAAGGTTCTTTTTGTTGTTATCTGCCTTTTAAAAGTGTGTTGAGAAGTCCGCGCTTAAGTGCTTTGACTCCAACATCAACCAGTTCTTTCTGAATTTTTTCTTTGCGTTTTTCGGCCTTTTTCTGGCGTCTTTCTTCTTCCTTTTCAAGTTCTTTAAGACGCTTTGCTTCAGCTTTTTCTCTTTCTTTTTCTTCTTTTTTAAGTCTGTCGGCTTCTTCTTTTGCTTTTGCAGCATCTTCTGCAGCCTTTGCCTCTGCCGCTTCTTCCTCAGCAACTTTTTCGTTAAGCACTTCGTATGCAGATTCGTTGTCTACTGTTTCATCATATTTTTCCATGCCGTCTTTCATAAGTGAAGAGCTTCTTGATGCTTCGCCGGCTGCTGCCATAAGGCTCTGCGGACAGATGATGGAAGTGTGCTGAACAATCTGCGGTATACCTTCTTCGTTAAGGCAGGAAACAAGTGCCTTGCCCACGCCCAGTTCGCAGATGATGTCTTCTGCTTTAAAGTTAGGATTTTCTCTGAATGACTGCGCTGCTGTGCGCACTGCCTTTCTTTCGGCAGGTGTGTATGCTCTTAAAGCGTGCTGAATTCTGTGGCTCAGCTGTGCAAGCACGCTGTCAGGAATATCGCTTGGGCTCTGTGTTACAAAGTAGATGCCAACGCCCTTTGAACGGATAAGCTTAACAACCTGTTCAACCTTCTGCACAAGAGCCTTTGGTGCATCGGCAAAAAGCATATGAGCCTCGTCAAAGAAGAATACCAGCTTTGGCTTATCCATATCGCCTTCTTCCGGAAGAATTTCAAATAATTCTGAAAGCATCCAGAGAAGGAAAGATGTGTAAAGTTTTGGATTCTGAATAAGTTTTACACAGTCAAGAATGTTAACCATACCAAGACCATTTTCATCGCATCTTATCCAGTCTTTGATGTCAAGGGCTGGCTCACCGAAGAATAAATCTCCGCCCTGGTCTTCGAGTGGAAGAAGTGCTCTTGAAATGCCGCCAAGTGACTGAGTTGTTATGTTGCCGTATGTAACGGAAAATTCTTTTTTATGTTCGTCAACATAGCTTACCATTGCACGAAGGTCCTTAAGGTCTGTAAGGAGAAGTCCTTTGTCATCGGCAATGCGGAAAATTATGTTAAGTACGCCTTCCTGCGCAGGAGTAAGACCAAGTATTCTTGAGAAAAGGTCAGGCCCCATATCGGAAACAGTAATTCTTACCGGGTGGCCTTTCTGCTGATAAATATCCCAGAAAGTAACAGGATAGCCTTTGTAAGTGAAACTATCACGGATGCCGAATTTGTCAATTCGTTTTTCCATACTGTCAGACTGTTTTCCCGGAGCGCAAAGACCTGAAACATCGCCTTTTGCATCACAAAGGAATACAGGAACACCTGCATCTGAAAAAGATTCGGCCATAACCTTCATTGTGATGGTTTTGCCTGTACCGCTGGCGCCGGCAACAATACCGTGACGGTTTGCCATATTAAGCGGAAGACAAACCTTTCCTTCATCGCAAAGACCAAGGTAAATATTATTATCTAAAAACATACTGTTTCCCCCAATCATATTTTTGCTTAAATTATACTATTTTAAGGCTTTTTGTGCAACGAAAGACCAATAAAAAACGGCACACTCTTCAGGGAATGTGCCGCAAATGAAATTTATTTTTTAGTAGTCTTTTTTGCTTTTTTAATTGTTTCGCTGTCGCTTCCGTCAAGGCATTTGTCGCCGCGTTTTAATGAAACAATACCGGTTCTTCCAAGTTCAAGAATTCCATACTCACTCATAAGCTCAATAAATGCATCAAGCTTTCTGCCTTCGCCTGTAAGCTCCATAGTGATTGCCTGTGGAGAGTAGTCGATAATTTTATTTCTGAAAACGTTGGCTGCATCGATGATTTCCTGGCGGTTTGCCTTTGTTGTTGCAACCTTAAGAAGTACAAGTTCACGGAAAACAGATTCGTCGTGGTTCATTTCTTTAACGAAAAGAACATCGTGAAGCTTTTCGAGCTGCTTTATAACCTGATCTCTGTCGTGGTCGTTGCCGGCAAGTGTGATAGTCATACGAGAAATTTCAGGGTTATTTGTTACGCCTACTGTAAGGCTGTCGATGTTGTAGCCGCGGCGTGCAAAAAGAGAAGAAATACGTGTAAGAACGCTATATTTGTTGTTTACCAAAAGACCGATAATGTATTTATTCATATTTATTTGCCTCCCTGAATTATAATTTCATCTATGGATTTGTTTGAAGGTACCATAGGGTATACCATATCTGTTTTGTCAACGATGCATTCGATAACCGCAGGTCCTTCTGCTTCGTATGCTTTGTCGAGGGCTGCTGCAAATTCTTCAGGTGTTTCGGCTTTGTAGCCTTCTGCGCCCATAGCCTTTGCAAAGGCAACAAAGTCAGTTTTTCTGTTTGTTGCGGTCTGAGAATAGTGGGCATTTACGAAGAAATGCTGAAGCTGACGAACAAGACCAAGTGAGCCGTTATTCATAAGCACAACTATTACAGGAAGGTTTTCGGTTACGGCAGTACCAAGCTCGCTGAAGTTCATTGCAAAGCTTCCGTCGCCTGTGAAAAGAACTGTTTTTTTGCCTGTACCAAGTGCTGCACCATTTGCTGCACCCATACCAAATCCCATTGTACCAAGGCCGCCGCTTGTAAGGAATGTGCGAGGCTTTTCAAATGGATATCTCTGTGCAACCCACATCTGATGCTGACCTACGTCTGTAACGATAGGTGTGTCATCAGGCATTTTTTTGCCAACCATATCGATGATTTCAAATGGATTAAGTGTGCTGTTATAAACTGTTTCGTGTTCTTTTTCGAACTTGCGCATTTCTGCT
>JAFYQL010000046.1 GCA_017547125.1 Bacillota bacterium | reverse complement strand
TATATCCGTCTATTTTAGCCTTTTTACCTGTACCATATTCAACAGTAGACACCATAAATTCTCTTACGATATCAGACGTTTCTTTACTTATAACCTTACGCACAACTTCAGGCTTTGTTTCGCTTAAAACAACACCATTTTCGTCTATTACCTGGCTCACAACATAAGGACGGATAATGTTTCCGCCGTTTATTACCGCACTTAAAGCCGTTGCAGACTGCACAATAGTTGTGTTGAAAGACTGACCGAAGCTCATTGTTGCAAGCTCTGTGCTTCTTATCTGCTCTTCTGCATACATAAGTCTTGATGCATCAGTTTCTGCAGGAAGGTCAATGCCTGTAAGGCTTCCCACACCAAAATCTGTCTGACACTGATACATAAGAGATGCGCCCATTCTGTCGGCAATGTCCATCATGCCTACGTTGCATGAGTTTGCAATTATATCTTCAACTGTCTGTATTCCATGACCGCTTCTTAAGTGGCATCTGATAGGAATACCTGCAACCTCTTTAACGCCGCTGCAGTAGAATGTTTCATCGCTTCTTATTATGCCCTGCTCAAGTGCCTCTGCAACAACAATAGGCTTAAATACTGAGCCTGGCTCAAATGTGTCTGAAACACAGAAATTTTTCCATGTTTTATTCAGATATTCATACTGGCTGTTTTCATCAAGAGCATCCCATTCTTCATCTTCTTTTCCGATAGGATTTGTCGGGTCGTTAAGATCAAATGTAGGTGTCTGCGCCATTGCTATAATTTCGCCTGTCTGAGGATTCATAACAAGCGCCGCAGTATATTCTGCATTGAAGTCTGCCATAGCAGTGTCTGCCGCTTCCTGAGCAAACTTCTGAATCTGATAGTCAAGTGTTGTAACTACAGTGTTTCCGTCTTCTGCAGGTATTTCCTGACCCACGGCACCCTCGCTGCCGTTATATGTAATGAATGAACGTCCCGGCACACCACTCATTTCACTGTTATACTGCTTTTCAAGGCCCCACATTGCGTCACGCACAAAGCCGACAACCTGCGATGCCATTACGCCCTCAGGATATCTTCTTTTTGTATCCTTCTGGTACACAACGCCTTTTAAACCCTGGTTTTCCAGAGCTTCCTTAACTTCTTTTGTCTGCTGTTTTGCAAGCACCTTCCAGCTTGTGTCAAGAGCCGGCTTGCCTGATGCATCCTTTACTGTATAGCCTTTAAGCGTACCATAATCAAGTCCAAGAGCTTCCGCAAGGGCTGTGCATGTCTTTACCTGTTCTTTTTCATCATGCTCGGCAAGCACACGTACATCAAGCACAATGTTATATACTGTTGTACTTAAAGCCAGCGGATGGTTGTTTCTGTCTACAATTGAACCTCTGTTAGGAGATATCATCTCGTCATAACGGCTTATCTGCTGATTTTTAGCCACTGTTTCATATTCCTTGCCGAAATTGCTTTTAAGGTAATATACCTTTCCGGCCAACACTATCATCATTAACACAAAAAGAATAAAGGCTACGCCTGCGCGGACCTTTATTCTTCTTTTATTTTTCATATACATCATTCCTTTTATGCCTTTGATAAACAAAGGGTCTGCACGTTATCTGTTAAATAAATTTAAAAGTGCTTCAAATGTAAATCCTTTGTCTTCAACTATTTCGGCACTTGCATACTGTACATTGTAGCTCTGTTTAGGTATGTCGATATAAACCACCTGATATGGCTGAGGCTCTGTCATACCAAGTCTGTAAATTGCCTCGCCTTTAATATATTCAAGGTCAACACTCTCAGAAATATCAGCCTGAAGTGAAATGTTTTCATTCTTGATGTAAGCAAGCTCATCTTTAAGGCTGTTTACAACCATTCTCTGCTGCATAACTGATGCATAGCTGGCCATCATTGCAAAGCATCCAAAGAAAACAAGAATAACTGCAACTGTAAGTTTAAACTTGTGTGCAGCCGCCTGACGTCTTTCCTGTTCTTCTTTAATTCTGGCCTTTTCTGCTCTTTCTCTGCGTTTTTCTTCTTCCTGATAATCATAACGCTTTGGTGCAAGTTCATAGGCATAAGCATTACTTGAGTAGTTATACTTTGAGTATCCTTCTTTGTATGTTGTTGCTCTTGCCATTCACTTGTCACCTCTTTTCGTTATATTTTTTCAAGTATTCTTAATTTTGCGCTTCTTGAACGATGATTTTCTTCAAGTTCTTCATCGCTTGGAAGTATAGGTTTTCTTGTAATAACCTTTGCAAGTTTCTTTTTACCGCATATGCATACCGGAAATTCTGGCGGGCATGTACAAGGGTTTTCCTGCTTTCTGAAAGCATTTTTAACTATTCTGTCTTCCAATGAGTGGAATGTTATGATACAAAGTCTTCCGCCCGGATTAAGAAGCTCTGTCATATCATCAATTGTTCTTTCAAGTATTTCAAGTTCTCCGTTAACTTCAATACGGATTGCCTGGAAAGTTCTTTTTGCAGGATGAGGACCATCTTTTCTTGCTCCCTTAGGAACTGCTTTTTTGATGATGTCCACAAGTTCAAATGTTGTTTCGATAGGCTTTTCTTTTCTTGCTTCAACTATGAACTGAGCAATTCTTTTGGCCCATCTTTCTTCGCCATAGCCAAATATTATCTGTGCAAGCCTACTTTCACCGTATTCGTTAACCACCTCATAGGCACTGAGTGGATCTTCACGATTCATTCTCATATCAAGCCTTGC
>JAFYQL010000045.1 GCA_017547125.1 Bacillota bacterium | reverse complement strand
TGCCAATGATTTTTGCTACCTCTATAGTTGTATATGTATTCATTCAAGTTCACTCCCCGTATTGGATTATTGTATCATGAATAGATAAAACGCAGCCATACATACCCGCATGGCTGTTTGTGTATTTCTTATTTAGTTAAACAAATTCAAGTTTGTCTAATTGTTAGATATATCCTATCACATCAATGTGAGCGATACAAGAACAGTCCCGGCAGAAAGGTCTGCCGGGACTGAAACTGTTTTACGAAAACTCGGAGTTATGAAGGGGTTTTGTTATTCGTTGAAGCAGACTGTCAGCAGATATGTATTCAATATTGCATGATTCTGCTTGTCATTTATTATGTAGTTTATTTTGTCCTTAAGAAAATCCTCTTCAACTGCGGCAAGAAGGTCTCGGTAGAATTTTGCCGTTTCAATTTCATTCAGTATGGTTTCGTTTACGGTTTTTATATCTATATTGGCACTGTCTTCCCAGTTGTCAGGGGGATCAATACCCGTAAGATCCTTGTACATTTCTTTAAGCAGTTTGATATGAAAGCGGTCATCGTTGGCAATGGAGCGATACTGCTTGGTGCAAAGCTCGTTTTTACTGTTGTCGGCAAGGGTATCGTAAAGATATACGGAACTTACTTCTTCTATAAGCGCCTGATTTATAAGCTGGGCAATTCTTTGTGACGGAATCTGAACTTCCAATTCTTCTTCTGAGGCAAATATATTTTTTTCTTCGTTTATATATGGATACATTCTTAACACTCCTTTCAGAATATATATATTCCTGAAAGAATTTTTTATGTGGAATATAATGTCTGTATCTGTTAAAATATAATGGTAAAAATCCCAAAGGGAGATGGATATATGAAAACAATAATACTTACAGGCGGCGGCACAGCTGGCCACGTCACACCAAACCTTGCAATTATACCTTACCTTAAAGAAGAAGGCTGGGATATAAAATATATCGGCAGTGAAAACGGTATCGAAAGAAGCCTTATTGAAAAAGAAGGCATACCATACTACTCAATTTCAACTGGAAAACTCAGAAGATATATGTCAAAAGAAAATATCAAGGACATCTTCAGAGTGGCAAAAGGCATTGCGGAAGCAAGAAAGCTTGTTAAAAAACTTGATGCAGATGTTGTATTTTCAAAGGGCGGATTTGTTGCCGTTCCGGTTGTGCTTGGAGCAAAGGCAAACGGCATACCTGTTGTGTGCCACGAAAGTGATATTACACCGGGCCTTGCAAACAAAATTGCTGCACCTTTTGCAAAGAAGGTATGTACAACTTTCCCTGAAACAGTAAAATATATCAAGGGCGGTAAAGGTATAAACACAGGCACACCTATACGAGATATGCTTTTTGAAGGCAACAAGGAAGAAGGCCTTGCACTGTGCGGATTTGATAGTGAAAAGCCGGTTATTATGATGATGGGCGGAAGCCTTGGCTCAGTTAAGATAAACAACTGTTTAAGAAAAGACTTAGATGTGCTTCTTGAAAAATTCCAGGTTGTTCATCTTTGCGGAAAAGGCAACAAGGACGAAAGCCTTGACAGAAGAAAAGGCTACAAGCAGTTTGAGTATGTTTCAGAAGAGCTTCCTCATATATTTGCGGCAGCCGACCTTATTATTTCAAGAGCAGGGTCAAACTCAATTTCAGAGTTTCTTGCACTCAAAAAACCATCACTTCTTATTCCGCTTTCTGCAAAGGCAAGCCGCGGCGACCAGATACTTAATGCCGAAAGCTTCAGAAAGCAGGGCTTTTCAATGGTGCTTACAGAAGAAGATATGACAGAAGAAAGCCTTATTGCATCTGTAAATGAAATCTGGGAAAAGAAAGAAGAACTTATCGAAAACATGAACAAGAGTATTCTTTCAAAGGGTACTGAAGAAGTTATGAAGGTTATTAAAAATGCAGTGAAATGATGTTAAGAATTTTGTAATTGACATTTTTATTTACAGAAACTAAAATTTTTAAAAATAAACTAACTATGGAGTGAATATTAAAGTGAAAAGATTATTGGTACTTGCCCTTATGGGTATAATGATTTTTACAGGCTGTTCATCAAAACCAACAACAGAAAAGCCTGCAGAAAGCACATCAAATCAGGAAGAAGCGGCAGAAGATGTGGACGCAGAAGAAGAGGCTTTAAAGGCAGCACTTTTTACAGACGGCACAGAATTTCCGCAGCTTGAAATGCCTGCTGAAGGCGAAGAAATCGCAGTTATCACAACAAACTATGGAGTTATGAAGATTAAGTTCTGTTCTGAAGAAGCACCAAAGGCGGTTGAAAACTTTGTGACACATTCAAAAGAAGGCTACTATGACGGCCTTATTTTTCACAGAGTTATCAATGACTTTATGATTCAGGGCGGTGACCCTGAAGGCACAGGCAGAGGCGGCGCAAGTATCTGGGGCGACAAGTTTGAAGATGAGTTTACAGGTGATATGTACCACTTCAAGGGTGCACTTTGTATGGCAAACAGCGGCGAAGACACAAACGGCAGTCAGTTCTATATTGTTCAGAAGCCAGCAATAACAGAAGGCTACTTTGAATACACAGACAAGGTTATTGAACAGTACGGCGAAGAGGCTATTCTTTACAGCTCACAGAGTGGCAAGATGTTCAGATCAAACTATTCTGAACAGGCAAGAGAATACTACAACACTCTTGGCGGCACACCGGAGCTTGACTTCGGATACAGCATTTTCGGCCAGGTTTTTGAAGGCATTGAAGTAATTGACGCAATTGCGGCAGTTGAAACAGATATGAGTGACAAGCCGATTGAAGATGTTATTATTGAAAGCATCGAAATAGTTGAATATTGATTTTGAAATGTCCTTCGAAAGAAGGGCATTTTGAATGTTTAAATGCCTGTTTTTGGCAAAAAACTATGTAAATTTTGGAATTTAAGGGCTATAAAATAAGTTTTTAGTTGAATATAAGTGAATTATATATTATTATTTATGTAGCCTAAATTTTATGTATAAGTAATAAAGGAGAGAATTTTAAAATGACAATTTACGAACAGTGGCTCACAAAAGCTTTCACAAGAGAAGGAAGAACTGTAGAAGCAGTTTGGGATGTATATCTTCCTGCTGAACAGAAAGTATATGAATATATCCTTAGCGAAAAAGTAACAAACATCAGTGGTACAGTTAAAGAAATCGCTGAAAGATTTGACCTTACAATCGAATTTGCAGTAGCTTTCATTGATGGTATCAATGATATTCTTCCAACACCATACGAAATCAACACAGTTGAAGAAGATACACCAATCAGCATCGATATCGATTTCGAAAAACTTTACAAAAAGATGGTAGAATACAAAGCTGAACATCTCTATGTTCTTCCACAGTGGGACAACATCTTTACAAAAGCTGAACAGGACAAGCTCTACAAAGAACAGAGAATGAGCCGTACTGTAGTTAAAGGCGAAAAAATTGGCAGAAACGATCCATGTCCTTGCGGCAGCGGCAAGAAGTACAAAAAATGCTGCGGAGCGAATTTATGATAACTGTTGTTAAAACAACTGATAGCGAAAATATTGATCTAAAAGTGATTAAAGAAGCCGCCGATATCCTTAAAAAAGGGGGATTGGTGGCTTTTCCTACAGAGACCGTTTATGGCCTTGGCGCAAACGGTCTTGATTCGTATGCCTGCAAAAAGATATACGAGGCAAAGGGACGTCCTTCCGACAATCCTCTTATACTTCATAT
>JAFYQL010000007.1 GCA_017547125.1 Bacillota bacterium | reverse complement strand
TGCCATGGTGGCCCATATAAGTATGGTAGTTAAGGCATAAACATAGCTTTTTCTCATTTATATCACCTTAATTTTATTTTAAAATCCACTGTATTTAAACTGCACAGGGTTTAAGTTTGTGTGTTCAACTTTTTCAAGAAGTTCTTTTTCAAAGCTTTTTGGTGCAAGGCTGTTTGCTTTTGAAAGTATAAAGCTCCACACACTTTCTGATGAAGGATAGCCTTCTATAAATTCACAGTTTTTAAATTCTTCTTTAGCCTTCATTTCTTCCATAAATTCATCGTATGAGCAGATATGGTCAATAAGGCCAAGTTCTTTTGCCTGAAGCGGTGAATAAAGTCTGCCGTCAGCAAGCTCTTTTGTTTTATCAAGAGGAATGCCTCTTTCTTCTGAAACTATGCCAACAAAGATTTCATAGCTTTCGTCAACAAGGCTCTGCATAATTGCTCTCTGTTCTTCATTAAGGCCTGTTTCGTTGCCCATATCCTTGTTTCTTCCGCTAATTACGTTAGTTTCTTTGATACCGATTTTGTCCATAAGCTCGCTTGCGTCATAGCTCTGAATCATAACGCCTATTGAACCTGTCATTGTCATACGGTTTGAATATATTTCATCTGCTGCCATTGAGATATAAACGGCACCTGATGCTGCAGTCTGTGCATAGTATGCGTAGATAGGTCTGCCAGTTTCTTTTTTGTATTTTTTGAGGGCAAGGTACATTTCGTCACTTTCGTATGTACCGCCGCCGCCAGAGTTGAAGTAAAGAAGAATGCCTTTGTTGTTTTCGTCTTCAATAAGTTTGTCAATTTCGTCAAGTGTCCAGTTGTGGTCATATCCAACTGCCATACCGTAAGCATTTGTGTTGCTTTCGCTGATAGTTCCTTCGATAAAAAGTGTTTCAACATAGTTGCCTGTAGGCATAAGTTCTTCCACTTCTGCTGAAGAGAAGAATTTTGTAATAGCACCGATGGCTGAAACTGTAAGAATAGTGATGCAGATAAGTATTGCACCCACAATAACAGTGGCTATAAGGCAGCCGTTATTACGTTTTTTGTCCTGTGGTTTATTTAAAGTTTTATTTTCTTCGTGTGTAAACTGGTTATTTTCCATATTATTGCCTCCTTTTATCAAACTGCTTTCTTTTTATCGGGAAGCTGTGATATTACTATTGCGGCAAACATAAGGCAGCAGCCTAAAAGTTCTTTTGTGCTGAGTATCTGTTTAAGAACAACCCATCCTGCAAGAGCCGCGAATACACTTTCAAGACAAAGTATGAGTGATGCAATAACAGGGTCTGTGTCCTTCTGTGCAACTATCTGGAGTGTAAATGCCACACCGCTTGAAAGTATTGCAGAATAAAGAAGAGGACCGATACCTTTTATAAGGTCTGAGAAAGTTAAGCTTTCAAACATAATGCTTGGAAGTATTGAAAGTATGCCGCATACAAAAAACTGAACGCAGCTCATTTTTACACCATCTGTGTTTGGTGAATATTTGTCGATAACAATGATATGTAATGCAAATGCAAATGCGCAGCCAAGCACAAGAAGGTCGCCGATGTTGATGGTGAATGTTTCATTGATGCAAAGAAGATAAAGACCAACTACGGCAAATACCATACAACCCCATATCTTTGCTGAAACCTTTCTTTTCATAAAAAGGCCAAGTATAGGCACAATAATTACATAAAGTGCAGTTATAAAGCCTGCTTTGCCAACTGATGTGTAAAGTATGCCAAACTGCTGAAGTGTGCTTCCTGCAAAAAGGAATATACCGCACACAATACCGCCTTTAAGCAGATATTTCTTTTCGTCCTTTGTCATCACTTTCTTTTCTTCGTGGCTCAGTTTTTCAAGAAATTTGATGCAGGGAATAAGGAAAAGGCCTGCAATAATGTTTCGTATACAGTTGAATGTAAAGGGTTCAATGCTTTCCATACCAAGTGCCTGGGAAACAAAGCTTGTACCCCAGATGAATGCCGTAAGCATAAGCATGGCATTGCCCCTCATTCTTTTTTTATCCATTGTTTTTACCTCCGATGTTCATAAATGTGGCACAGCCTCCGGCAACAAGTTTGTCGCCTACCTTTGCTTCGCCTGAAAGGCTGATGATTGTGTTGCCCTTCATATCTGCTTTGGCTGTGACGATAAGCTCTTCTCCGCAGAATACAGGTTTAAGAAATCTTACGTTTATATCTATGGTAGTTACCCATGTTCTGCATAATGAATGGGCAAGTATACCAAAGCAGTTGTCAAATGCAGTGCAGATGATACCGCCGTGCATTGTTCCGCCGGTATTCATGTTCCATTTTTCTGCTTTGTATTTTACAGTTATACTTTTTTCTTCATAATTGCATTCCACAAACTTCGGATTAAGCATATTTAAAAGTAAATTTTCTTCATCATTAAAATGAGAGCTTACAATAGCTCTCACTTCGTTTTCCATATTTATCTGGTTTATATCTTTTTCCATAGCAAAACCCCGATTATTTTATATTAATACAGCATACTTTGAAGAATTCTTCTGCATTTTCGATGTGTGGGAAAAGCTTTGTTTTTTCAAATACATAGAATTTTGCCCAAGGAACAAGGTCTTTTACTGTCTGAGCGGCATCTGTATCGAAAATTGTGTTTTCTTCACCCCATATGATAGTTAAAGGAATTGAAAGACCTGTGATATACTGCTTGATGTCCATATTCATATAGTCAGTAACAAATGATGCATAAGCATATCTTGCATCGCCTGCTTCTGTGTGGGCAGAAATGTAGAATGAATTTACAAGATCATCGCTGATTTTTTCTTTAGCATAAAATCCGTATTCTTCAAAGAATTTGCGGATGGCTTTTTTAGATGTTTTAAGGTTGTACTGTAATGTGCCTTTAAGAGGAAGCTCCATAAAGGTACGTTTTTTGAAATTGCTGTTTTCAGCCATTTTATCGTTTATTCCGCCTGGTGAAATGGCAATTATTGAGCTGATGAAATCAGGGAAAAGCTTGCCTGCAATAACTGCAAACATAGCAGAGCCGTTGGCCGCAATAATTGAGGTTTCTTCGCCTATTTCATTTTCGATAAAGTCTTTGATAAGTGCAGAATAAAGGAAAGCAGTGTAAGTAATTTTTGGCTTGTCGCTATAGCCATAGCCCGGAAGGTCAATGGCATAAACTTTGTAGCGTTTTGCAAGAGAATCAAAAACTTCGCTCCACTCTCTGTGGCTTGAACCGATGCTTAAACTGTGTAAAAGAAGCACAGGTTTTCCGCTTCCTGCAACCTTGCAGTGAACTTTGCCTTCTCTCCAGTCATAGTAGTAGCCTTTTTCGTAGTCTTCATCGCTTTTAACTGCACTTTTGTATACCATTTTGTTAAATACATTAACAGAAAGAACAACTGCACCGATTGAGCCGACAGTTGCACCAATAATACCAAGTACTTTTTTAATCTTCATATATAAGCACCCCTTTTGTATAAAGTCTGCATAATATCGTAATTCTATTATGATACAAAATTCATTAAAAGAAAAGCAATTTTTGTAAAATGGTCTGTATAGACAAGGTTTTTTCTGCTATACTTTAAATGAAGTATTATGCCTGTTTTGATATAAGGAGGTATTAAAAATGAAAATAATAGCACTTACAGAAAATACCGGCATTGATGAGCGTTTTTGTTGTGTGCACGGACTTTCATTTTACATAGAAACACCTATGCATAAAATACTTTTTGACATGGGTCCTGATGATACATTTATCAAAAATGCCGCCCTTCTCGATGTAAATCTTGAAGAGGTTGACATTGCTTTTATATCCCACGGTCACGATGACCACGGCGGAGCACTTAAGCTTTTTATGGATATAAACAAAAAGGCAAAAATTTATGTGAGAAAGAATATTTTCGACAGCCATTATGCCACACATGCCTGCGGAGTTGTTGAAATAGGCCTTGATAAAGGTCTTATGGAAAGCGACAGAGTTGTTTTTATGGAAGGAAACTGTCAGATTGATGATGAACTTTTCCTTTTTTCAGGTGTTACAGGCAGAAAGTATTTTTCAGAAGCAAACAAGACACTTTATGCTGAAAAAGACGGCGAAAAAGTTGAAGATGATTTCACTCACGAACAGAACCTTATTATTACTGCTGAAGGCAAAAAGGTGCTTATCGGCGGATGTGCCCATAACGGCATTGTAAACATTATGGAAAAGATTAAGGAAATAAAAGGATATGAAGTTGATGTTGTTATTTCCGGTTTCCATCTTATGAACCCTGACATCGGTGCCAACGAAAGCAATGATTTGGTTGAAGGTGTTGCAAGCGAATTGGTAAAATATGGAAGTAAATATTATACATGCCATTGCACAGGTCTTGATAGTTATGCAGGCCTTAAAGCAGTGATGAAGGATCAGGTAGATTACATTGCTGCAGGGCAGACAGTAGTAGTGTAAGTATTGATTTCTTCCTTATTATATGTTAAACTTTGATTTGCTGAAAATTTGGATTTTATAATTTGAAAGGACGATATTCATGGATTTTAAAGCTGAAATAGCTGCTGCAATTGCGCAGAGTCTTGAAATAGATGTAAATGAAGTTTTAGGCGCTATTGAAATTCCGCCAAACAAAGATATGGGCGACTATGCATACCCTTGCTTCCGCCTTGCAAAAACATTAAGAAAGGCACCTCCACTTATTGCTGCTGAACTTGCTGAAAAAGTACAGCTTCCTTCATTTGTTAAGGAAACTAAGGTTATCGGTGCTTACCTCAACTTCTTCACAGAAAAGAGCGTTTTTGCTAAAGAAATTATTACAAAGGTTTTTGAAGAAAAAGAAAACTACGGCAAGAGCACAGTTGGGGCCGGCAAAAACATAGTTATCGACTATTCTTCACCTAACATTGCAAAGCCTTTCCACGTTGGCCACCTTCGTTCAACAGTTATCGGTAATGCAATCTACAAAATTCACGAATTTTTAGGTTACAACTGTGTTGGTGTAAACCACCTTGGTGACTGGGGTACACAGTTTGGTAAGCTTATCACTGCATACAAGCTTTGGGGTGATGCTGAAAAGGTTGAAAAAGACGGTATCTCTGAACTTATGAGAATTTACGTTTTATTCCACGATGAAGCAGAAAAAGATCCAAGCCTTGAAGATACAGCAAGAAGCTGGTTTGTTAAGATGCAGGACGGCGATGAAGAAGCACTTACTCTCTGGAAATGGTTCAAAGACATCAGCCTTAAAGAATTTGAAAGAGTTTACAACACACTTGGCGTAAGCTTCGACTCATACGCAGGCGAAAGCTTCTACAATGACAAAATGGCTGCAGTTGTAGATGAACTTAAAGAAAAAGAGCTTCTTATCGAATCAAACGGCGCTATGATCGTTGACCTTGAAGCAGACAAAATGCCACCTTGTCTTATTATCAGAACAGACGGCGGTACACTTTATGCTACAAGAGACATCACAGCTGCTATCTACAGAAAGAACACATACGATTTTGAAAAATGTATTTATATCACTGCTATCGACCAGATTCTTCACTTCTCACAGTGGTTTAAGGTTATTGAAAAAATGGGTTATGACTGGAACAAACAGCTTGTTCACGTACCATTTGGCCTTGTAAGCCTTGAAAGCGGTAAGCTTTCAACAAGAAAAGGCAACGTAGTTCTTATGGAAGATCTTCTTAATGAAGCAGTTAAGAAAACAGCTGCTATTATTGAAGAAAAGAACCCTGACCTTCCAAACAAGGAAGAAGTTGCAAAACAGGTTGGTATCGGTGCAGTAATCTTTGATGACCTTTACAACGGCAGAATTAAGGATATCGTATTCAGCTGGGAAAAAATGCTCAGCTTTGAAGGTGAAACAGGTCCTTATGTTCAGTATACAAATGCGAGAGCATGCAGTGTACTTAGAAAAGCAGGCGATGAAGTTACATGTGACATCGACTTCTCAGTTCTTACTGACGATGTTACAGTTGAAGTTATCAAACTTCTTGCATCATTCAATGAAAAGGTTCAGGAAGCTGCTGATAAGTATGAACCATCAGTTGTTTCAAGATATGTTGTTGACCTTACACAGGCATTCAACAAATTCTACCACGACAACCCAATTTTAAGTGCAGACGAAAAAACAAGAAAAGCAAGACTTGCAGTTGTTAAGGCTGTAAGCAGCGTTCTTACATCAGGTTTAGCGCTTCTTGGTGTTCAGGCTCCGGAACAGATGTAATGTTGAGAGATGTCTATAAGACATCTCTCTTTTTTTGTTTCACGTGAAACAATTATAAAGTAAAAAAACAAAAAGTGTTTCACGTGAAACAATAGAACTTGATGTTGCCCGAAAATGTTTCACGTGAAACAAAAATGAATGGAATTTTTCAAATATTGTTTATTTTTTGTGATAAATATGATATTATACATATTGATAAAAGTAAAAGTATGTAAAGTGAGGGGAAAACATGGCTAAAGTCAGAATAATTGCAATTGCAAACCAAAAAGGCGGCGTTGGCAAAACAACAACTGCTATAAATTTGGCTGCGTGTCTTGCAGAAGCGGGCAAAAACGTGCTTCTTATTGATGCAGACCCTCAGGGAAACAGTACAAGCGGTCTTGGGCTTAACAAGAACGAAATTTTCCCAACTGCATACGAACTTATATTGGGCGAATGCACTATAAAGGATGCTATTGCAAAAACTTGCGTGGATAAGCTTAGAATTATTCCGTCAAACATTAACCTTTCAGGTGCAGAAATTGAACTTATCGGCAAAGAACAGAGGGAGTTCATTCTTCGCAATGCCCTTAAAAAAGTGAAAAAAGACTACGATTTTATACTTATCGACTGTCCTCCATCACTTAACCTTATAACAATCAATGCACTTTCATCAGCTGATACAGTTCTTGTGCCTATCCAGTGCGAATATTTCGCCCTTGAAGGTCTTGAACAGCTTCTTCATACCATCGGTCTTGTTAAAAGCAGACTTAATGACAAGCTTGAACTTGAAGGTGTTGTTTTCACAATGTTTGACTCGAGAACAAACCTTTCACTTGAGGTTGTTGAAGAAGTTAAGAGAAGTTTGGGACATAATGTGTATAAAAGCGTTATACCTAGAAATGTGCGCCTTGGCGAAGCACCAAGCCATGGCTTGCCTATAACAATGTATGACAGCAAGAGTAAGGGTGCGGAAAGTTACAGAATGCTTGCTGAGGAAGTTATTGAAAAGGAGTGGGACTAAAAAATGGCAGTTAAAAAAGGTGGCTTAGGCCCAAAAGGCAAGGGTCTTGATGCATTGTTCGACTCTGACATCAAAAAAAGCAGCAAAAAAACAACAACATCATCAGATGGCATTGAAATGATAGATATCAATAAGATTGAGCCAAACAGACTTCAGCCTAGAAAACAGTTTGAAGAAGGCGCACTTGAAGAACTTGCTGCAAGCATTAAGGAATTTGGTGTAATTCAGCCTATAATTGTTAAGGAAAAAGGCGATTACTACGAACTTATTGCCGGCGAAAGAAGATGGAGAGCATCAAAAATTGCAGGAATCAAAAAAATACCTGCAGTTGTTAAAAAATATGACGAAAAAGATATTTTTGCCATTGCTCTTATCGAAAATCTTCAGAGAGAAGACCTCAATCCTATGGAAGAAGCAGCGGGCTACAAAAAGCTTGCTGATGATTTAAGTATCAGCCAGGAAGAAATTGCGAAAAAGGTTGGCAAAAGCAGAAGTGCAGTTGCAAACTCAATGCGTCTTTTAAATCTTGATGAAAGAGTACAGAATTTTGTTAAGGAAGGAAAACTTTCATCAGGTCATGCGAGAACACTTCTTGCAGTTGAAGATAAGGATGCACAGTTCGAAATGGCTGAAAGAATACTTGAAGACGACCTTAGCGTAAGAAATACAGAAAACATGGTTAAAATGTATGCTGTAAGAAACGCAGAAAAAGGCGAAAAAGAAGAAAAACCTTCAAAGTTCAATACAGAATATTTTGGTGATATTGAAGATAAACTTAAAAATATTCTCGGAACAAAGGTTAAACTTAAAAACAAAGCAAACAAAGGAAAAATTGAAATAGAATTTTATTCCGATGATGATTTGGACAGACTTATGGGACTTATCAATAAAATCGGTGGTTGATATAGATTTTAAGTAGGTGTTTTAATGAATATAAATAGTTTTCTTAATGAAAACCTGCTTAGTGTCATTGTAGTGCTTTTAATACTTGTAGTAGTACTTGCAGCTATAAGCACAGTTGCTCTTATGCAGGTTATCAAACTTAAAAAAAGATATGAGCTTTTTACAGGCGGTGACAGACGTGCCGACTATACAATAGAAACTCAGTTTGAAGAATATCACAAATCAGCAAGAGTTATGGAAGAAAGATACACAAAACTTTCAGAAATGATTCGTGATATGGACAGAAATATGGAAAAATGCGTACAGAAGGTTGGTATCGTACGTTATAACCCATTCAATGAAGTGGGCGGTGACCTGAGCTACGCTGTTGCACTTCTTGACAGCAACAACAATGGTGTTGTTCTTAACGGCATCCATAGCCGTACAGGTTCATTTACATATGCAAAACCTGTTGAACTTGGCGTAAGCGAATACACACTTTCAGCAGAAGAAATCAAGGCTCTTGAAAAAGCTCTTTCAGGCGGATATACACCTGAAAAGAGACAGGATGTTCTTGATGAACTTGAAAAAGTAAACCCAAAAACATACACTGTTATGGCTGAAAAGAAAAAGACTGCAAAAAGAAGAACTGCCAGAAGACCACGTCCTGTGGAAATGCCTGCAGATATTTCATCAGTAATTGCTGAAGCACTTTCTTCTTTTGAACATTAAAAAAGGCCTGAAAACCGGGGGGAATAAGATTTTCAGACCTTGAATATCCAAAAAGCATTGCAATTTGGATGTAATAGTATTATTGTCATTATGGCAGTTTTTATTCATTTAAAATGAATTATTTATAAATAAAAGTTTAAAATAAATACCGAAAAGGTAAATGGAGGCAAATTATGTTAGACGTAAAATTATTAAGATCAGATTTTGATGCGGTTAAGGCGGCTCTTGATAAGAGAAATAAAGATTACAACCTTGAACAGTTTATCGAACTTGACAAAACAAGAAGAGAACTTATCGGTCAGGTTGAAGAATTAAAGAGCAAACAGAACGCAGCGAGCAAAGAAATTCCTAAACTTAAAAAAGAAGGTAAAGATACAACAGAACTTATGGCTGAAATGAAGAAACTTTCAGACGCTGTTAAGGAACTTGACGCTCAGGTTTCAGAAGTTGACGAAAAACTTAACAAATTCCTTCTTACAGTACCAAATACACCATACGCAGAAGTACTTCCAGGTAAAGATGACAGCGAAAACCAGGAACTTAGAAGATTTGGTACACCTAGAGAATTCGATTTCGAAGTTAAACCACACTGGGATTTAGGTAAAGAACTTGATATCCTTGACCCTGAAACAGCTGGTAAAATAACAGGTTCAAGATTTACTGTATACAAAGGCCTTGGTGCAAGACTTGAAAGAGCTATCATCAACTTTATGCTTGACACACACATCGACAAACACGGCTATACAGAAGTATTCCCTCCATTTATGGTAAACAGAAAATCAATGACAGGTACAGGTCAGCTTCCAAAATTTGAAGAAGATGCTTTCAAAGTTGCAGGCACAGACTACTTCCTTGTTCCTACAGCAGAAGTTCCTGTTACAAATATGTATGCTGATATGATCCTTGACGGCAAAGATCTTCCTATCAAACACTGCGCTTACACAGCATGTTTCCGTGCAGAAGCAGGTTCAGCAGGCCGTGACACAAGAGGCGTTATCCGTCAGCACCAGTTCAACAAGGTTGAAATGGTAAAATTTGCCAAACCGGAAGAATCATACGCAGAACTTGAATCACTTACAAACGACGCTGAAGATATCCTTAAACTCCTTGGCCTTCCATACAGAGTTGTAAGACTTTGTGGCGGCGACCTTGGCTTCAGCTCAGCTATGACATATGATATCGAAGTTTGGATGCCAAGCTACAACAGATATGTTGAAATTTCAAGCTGCTCAAACTTTGAAGGTTTCCAGGCTAGAAGAGCAAACATCAAATACAAAGAAAACGTAAAAGATAAAGCTCAGCTTGTACACACACTTAATGGTAGTGGTCTTGCAGCCGGCAGAACAACAGCTGCTATTATGGAAAACTTCCAGCAGGAAGATGGTTCAATCATTATTCCTGAAGTTCTCAGACCATACATGGGCGGTATCGAAAGAATTACAAAATAATAGAAACAAAAATAAGCCCTCTGTGATTATTCATAGAGGGCAGACTATATTATAACGGAGGAAAGTATGAAAAAAGGCGACATAATTATAATTGCAGCGGCTCTTGTGGGTGCGGCGGTTTTATATTTTTCGGGAATACTGTCTCCGGGGGAAGAAGGCGGAAAGGCTGTTGTTTACGTAAACGGCGAAGTGCAGCAGACTATAAGCCTTGAAAAAGATGGCGAGTATAAATTTGACGTTGATGACGGGTATAATGTGCTTGTTGTCAAAGACGGCAAGGCGGACATGATTGATGCTGACTGCCGTGACAAAATATGTGTTAACCATACACCTATTTACAGAGAAAATGAAAGTATCACATGCCTTCCACACAAGCTTGTTGTTGAAATAGAAGGCGGAGAAAAAAATGACGTTGACGTAGTAGTACAATAACCGTACACCAAAAGGAATTGATATTATGAGTAAAAAAGTTGCATATTATGGTATATTTGCGGCTCTTGCCATACTTATGGGGTATGTTGAAGCCATTATACCTATGCCGGCACCACCAGGTATAAAGCTTGGACTTTCTAACGTAATAGTTGTGCTTTGCCTTTATACTATGGGTGTAAAAAGTGCATTTTTCATTTCAATAGTGCGAGTCTTCATATCAGCATTGCTGTTTAAAGGCTTTGTAAGTATGTGGTACGCTCTTGCGGGCGCAACATTAAGCTTTGCGGTGATGGCACTTCTTTTCAAGATGAAAAAAGTGAGCATCGTGGGCGTAAGTGCAGCAGGCGGAGTTTTTCATAATATAGGCCAGCTTATAATTGCCAGCATATTGCTTGGCAGAAGTGTAGTGCTTTTTATGATGCCTATGCTTATGGTAAGCGGTGTTGTGACGGGCGTAATTATTGGTATCATTGGAAAATACTGCGTTGAACACGTTAAAAGAATATAAAAATTAAAGTCCTTGGAATAATCCAAGGACTTTTTTATTATTCGGCATCAATAATTTCTTTTGCCATTTCC
Source organism: Bacillota bacterium (assembly GCA_017547125.1). Taxonomy (GTDB): domain Bacteria; phylum Bacillota; class Clostridia; order Lachnospirales; family Anaerotignaceae; genus HGM11808. Next base: position 370 of record JAFYQL010000007.1, on the reverse strand, counting down.
ATAAGACCGTCTTCGCCAAGATTTCCGTCACTTATCATCAGAGTATAGTAGATGTCATTTTCAACCCATGTTACGTTTTCAATAACCTTTCTTTCTTCTTCGGCTGTGCCGTAAGAGATGAAAAGTTCGCCTGCTTCCTGAAGTGCAAGGTCTTCTTCTGATGGTGTGGCATCAGGAGGGAGGAAAAGATAGTCATTGCTGCTGTATTTAAGAGTGATGTCGTTGTATTCTTCACTGCTGTCAAAAGAACCATTATCAAAATATGTCTTTGTTGCATTTAAACTGACTGGTGCTTCCCCCTTTTTTTCATATGCAATGTGTGCTTCAACCCATTCTTCAGATTTTTTACCTGTTTCACTGTCGTCGGTGT
>JAFYQL010000044.1 GCA_017547125.1 Bacillota bacterium | reverse complement strand
ACACGAAATTACAAGACAGGCTTATCAGCAGAGTGCAGAAATCATCGAAGCTGCTAAAAAACAGGCTAAAGAAATGAGAATCGGCGCTATGGAATATGCTGATGAAGTTCTTTCACAGTCAGAAAACAGATTAAGAGAAATGATTGAAAGCTTCAGAAATGAATGTGTTTCAGTTGACGAATATTTCAACAACAGCCTCAACACTCTTTATGAAAACAGACAGGAATTAAGAGGCATCAACGGCAGATAATTTAAAAGATACGGTGCATAATCATCTTTAAAATGGTTATGCACTTTATTTTTTGCCAAAAAATGATTGAAAATTACTAAATACGGAATGTTTGGGGATTATTTAGGTATATATTGTGTTTACCTTTTGCAAGTTTTGGTATATAATCTAATTTGGTTTTATGTATTTATTTGAAAGGAACTTAAGCATGTCGGACAGAAAACATCAGCAGGGCAGAAGAGAAGATGCCCGTGCAAATAAAAACCGAAAACATGTGAATATAGACCATAGCTTTGAGGAAAGACCTAAAGCACGTCCTAAAAAACAGAGCAGATACCGTGTGCTTACAGTTATAACCTTTGCGGTGCTTTTTGTGTATATTGCAGGTTATCTTGTGGCTTTCTTAAGCAGACCGTCAGCGTCAATCGAAACGGTAAACTACGGCAGTATTGATGTGCCGGAAGCACTTAACGGCATTGTTATAAGAGACGAAATTGTTGTCAAAACAGACGATGCGGGCACACCTTCATACAAGTTTTCTGAGCACGAAAGAGTTAAGAAAAATGCAGTTGTGTGCGTTGTGCGTGACAGTGATGATGCAGGCCTTATTGAAAAACAGATACGAAAAATAGACGAAGATATTCTTGAAGTGCAGAAAAGCAAGCAGGATATATCACTTTTTAAGGATGACCTTAAGAGAATAAGCAAAAATATAACAGATAGCTTCGAGTCTGCTTCACATAAGATTTCGGGCGGAAACTTTAGTGAGGTATATGTGCTTAAGGATAACGTGCAGACACAGATAGACCTTAGAAATCAGATTTGGTTTACTGAAAATGCAAAAAACAACTCAGCACTTTCCGGCGAAAAGGCGGCTTATGAAAATCAGCTTGATGAGTATTCTTCATCATATGCAGCACCGGCAAGCGGTGTGATTTCTCTGAGAGTTGACAACATGGAAGAGATAATAACTCCTAAGAATATGGAAAGCATAGTGCCTGAGCAGACAAAGATGAGCGTTAAGCCTGAGTATATATCAAAGGTGCTTGATATTGATGCCGATTCTCCTGTTTTCAGACTTGTTAAGTCAAATGTGTGGTACGTGGCGTCATACATACCAAATTCTCTTGCGGCAGGCTTTTCTGTGGGTGACAGAGTGGAAATTTATACAACTGCTGATGACACGGAAAAAAGCGCCAATATGAAGGTGCATAAGCTTGAGCAGGGCGAAAAGCAGACATTTATAATACTTAAGAGCAATGAAAATATGCTTGACTTCATTGATATAAGAACTATGGTTTTCAGAATAAGACAGGATTCCTATGAAGGATTTAAAATTCCTAACGAGGCCATAGTTGAAAAGGTATTTCTTAAGATACCGAAGGAATGTGTAATGGAAAGCCTTGATGAATACAACGTTATTGTAAGAGGCATTGACAAAGACACACTTGTTCCTGTAAAGATTTCTTCTGAAGACAAAGACTACTATCTTGTTCAGCAGGATTTTGCAAGCATAAAGCTTGGCACAGTGCTTGTTAAGGGCAGCGGAGTGTATACAATAAGCGAGGTTTCAACTCTTAAGGGTGTATATGTTGCCAACAGCAGTGTTGCACAGTTTACGGTAGTTGATATACTTGCGTCAAACAGTGAGTATTCTGTGGTTGATTCTGAAGATCAGTATGGTCTTAAGGTTTATGATAAGATAGTGTCTGATGCAAAAACAGTTTCAGATGATGATGCTGTAAATTAAGGGGTGTTTTGATATGGGATATATAAAAGAAAACATCGATTTTGTTGAAGAAAAGATTGCAGCTGCATGTGAAAGAAGCGGAAGAAAAAGAGAAGAAGTACTTCTTCTTGCAGTAAGCAAAACAATTGATGTGCCAAGGATAAAGGAAGCCGTTGAATGCGGACTTACAAGCCTTGGGGAAAACAAAGTTCAGGAAATTATGGACAAATATGAGCCTATGGGCGAGGGTGTAAAATGGCATCTTATCGGACACCTTCAGACCAACAAGGTTAAGTATATTATAGACAAGGTTGACCTTATTCACTCTGTTGACAGTCTTAAGCTTGCCGAAGAAATAAACAAAAGAGCGGCAACAAAAAACATTGTTGCAGACATACTTCTTGAAGTTAATGTGGCTGAAGAAGATTCGAAATTCGGCATCGGAACAGACGAATGCGAAGACAGGGTAAGGGAAATAAGTCAGCTTCCGAATGTGAGAATAAGGGGGCTTATGACAGTTGCTCCTTTTGTTGAGGATGCAGAGGAAAACAGGCCTTATTTCAAGCAATTGAAGCAATTACTTGTTGACATCAATAACAAAAAAATTGATAATGTAAATATGGATATTTTATCAATGGGTATGACCGGAGACTATGAAGTGGCAATAGAAGAGGGTGCTACAATAGTGCGTGTGGGCACTGGTATTTTCGGTGCAAGAGTATATCCGGATAAAGCACAGTAAAATGACGTACAAAGTGCGTATAATATTAGGGGGAAAACAAAGTGGCTAAAATTATTGACAAAATGAGAAACTTTTTCGGCGGAGACGACTACGACGATGATTATGACGAATATGATGATTATGAATCAACATCATACAGAAGCGAAAGAGAAACAATGGACTATGCTCCATCAACAAGAACAACATCAGCTTCAGCAGTTTCATCATCACCATTAACATCAAGATTATCTTCAAAGAAAAACAATTCTCAGGTTGTAAGCATCCATACAAACGTACAGATGCAGGTATGCATCATCAGACCTGAATGCTATGAAGATGCACAGGAAATCTGCGACCAGGTTAAAGCTAGAAAACCGGTTGTTGTTAACCTTGAAAAAGTTGAATATCCTACAGCACAGAGAATTATGGACTTCTTAAGTGGTACATGCTACTCACTTGAAGGCACAATTCAGAGAGTTGCAAACAACATCTTTATCATTGCACCTGAAAATGTAGATGTATCAGGTGATTTTAAAGAAGAACTTAAAACAAAGGGCATTATCCTTCCTTGGTCAAGTCAGCAGGGCAGATAATGCACCAAAGACAAGCCGGAGGTTATAAATGGAAAGTTTATTGATACAGGCTATTGGTAAGTTTTTTCAGATTTTATACTATTTGATACTTATCAGAATTATACTTTCATGGCTGCCTGGCCTTAGAAATACGGCAATAGGTGTGCTTGTTCACAATTTTACTGAGCCGATTCTCGGACCGGTAAGAGACATGCTTGATCGTTCTCCTATTGGCGGCGGCATGATGATTGATTTTTCACCGATTATAGCACTGTTCATTATGAATATAGTGTGTACGCTTCTTCAGGGCATTGTTGCATTTATACTGTAATCAAATGCCCTTGTTGCAGTGTTTTATGGCGGTGATAAAATGACGGACAGAAAAGAAATACTTAAAAACATTACTCAGCCTGAGGAAAGGCTTTTTTTGGCCAAAGTCCTGGATCGGGCTGATTTTTGTTGTAAAAGATATGAAAAATCTTTTACTGATTTTTGTGACCCTGCAAAGCTTTCATTGGCTCTTTCCTGCATAGAGCACTCAAGGGATTTTAATTATATGGTCTTTGGCGGAAACGAAAACTGCGAAAGAAACATAATTGGCTTTTGTCCCGACTATGAAGAACTTGGCGAAGAGGATTTTCCTATAAAGGCAGTGGAGATAAAGGCAAATGCAAAGTTTGCATCTTCCGTCAGCCACAGAGATTTTCTTGGCTCAGTGCTTGGCCTTGGCATTGAAAGAAGCAAGGTTGGAGACATATTTGTTTACGAAAGCAGCGCTTATGTTTTTGCTGATAGCGACATTGCGGACTACATAGCCGCAAACCTTGAAAAAGTGGGCAGAAATGCAGTTAAAACAAAGGCGGTAAGCATAAAAGATGTACGTCTTCCGGAAGGAAAGACTGAAGAAAAATACACAACAGTTTCATCTATGAGGGCAGACCTTATAATAGGCACGGCCTTCAATTTAAGCCGTTCAAAAGCACAGGAGCTTATTGAGGCGGAAAAGGTGTTTGTTAACTGGAATGTGGTTAAAAATGGATCAAAACATCTTAAGGAAGGCGATATTATATCGGCGAGAGGATTTGGCAGAACAAAAATAGCAGAAATAAAAGGCAAAACAAAAAAGGACAAAATAGGACTTATATTGCTTAAATATCTGTGAGGTGTTTTTATGGACAGTTTGATTGTTTCGGCTGAAAGCAAAGAATATCCAATATACTTTACGTCTGATTTTTCAGGACTTTGCGATGCTTGCAAAGAAGCGGGCTTAAAGAAAACAAAGGCTTTTATAGTTTCTGACAGCAGTGTGTCTGAAATCTATATGGCTGAAGTTAAAAAAGAACTTGAAGGTTATTTTGCAGAAGTTTGCGAAATAGTTTTTCCTGCGGGCGAAAGAAATAAGAGTATTGACACTATGTGTTATATCTATGGCAGACTTCTTGAAGAAAGAGCCGAAAGAAAAAGCACAGTTTTTGCACTTGGCGGCGGAGTGTGCGGCGATATGACAGGTTTTGCTGCGGCAACATATCTTCGTGGTATCAAGTTTGTGCAGATACCTACAAGTCTTCTTGCGCAGGTTGACAGCAGCGTGGGAGGTAAGGTTGGCATTGACTTTAAAGAAAGCAAAAATATGATTGGCGCTTTTTATCAGCCCGAATTTGTTTATATAAACACAGATACACTTAAAACACTT
>JAFYQL010000043.1 GCA_017547125.1 Bacillota bacterium | reverse complement strand
TAACTATCGTAATGCGTGCTTTATGGACAGTGAAATTTCGGGTATAAAGGTGGATAAAAGAATACTTGAGCTTTATAAGGACAAAACTGCCGAAGAAGGCAGAGCCCTTGCGGTTAAAACATCTGTTGCCATAGCAAGAGAAATCAAAGACTATTGCGACGGATATTATCTTATGACACCATTTGGAAAAACTGACCTTATGTGCGAAATCATAGATGAAATAAGAAAAATAGAAGCAGAATAAAAAAAGAACCTTGAGTACTCAAGGTTCTTTTTTATTTTATGAAAATAATGCATAGGCTGCAAAAACCACAAGGAATATGAAAAATGAAGGCTTAAGCATGCTTTCGTCACTGTCAAAAGCATATTCTGAAATATTCATTGATACACTGCTGCTGCGTTGTTTTTTTCTGTAGTTGCCTTCAAAAACAAGAAACAGTGTTGCAAGCGGTATAAGTGATATTGCAGCAAGCTTTATGTTTGGCAGAAGGTCTGCAAATGATGCGGCGCTTTCCTGAGCATTGTATGTGCCCTGCTTAAGCATATAAAGTGTCATCAGTGTCTGGCTTCCGTTGATAACGAAATGGGAAACTATTGATGAAATTATTGAGTCTGTACGCTGAACAAAATAGCTGAATATTATGCCCATAAAAAATGCGTAGAAAAACTGTTCGCCGTTTAAGTGTGCCATGCCGAAAAGAAGTCCGGAAAAAACACAGGCCTTTAAAAGAGTTTTTTCTTTAAGGTTTGAAAAAACAATGCCTCGAAATGCAATCTCTTCCGTAAGGGCAGGGAAAAATGCTGTGCTTAAAATTGTGTAGTAAAGCGGAAGAGTCATAAATGTGCTTATGTAGTCTGCTGTTTTAGGCTCAAAAAACAGAGATGATATGCCGGAGATAAGCATAAGCAATGGCTGAATAAAAACAGAAATTGCAGTTATTATAAGTATGTTCAAAATACCGGGATTGTTTATCTTTATTATGTCTGAAACATAATCCATGCTGAACATAAAATAAACTATAACAGGTACACCATAGACTATAAGGTTGGTTATTATAAGTGTGGCAAGAGTGTTTGCCCCGAAAACAGACACGAAAACACCGCCGTAAAACTTGTATAAAATCATATTTAAAACAAGCCCAAGTGCAAATACATTTGCTTTTGTTATTCCTGACGTTTTCATATTATTACCGCCTTTTTATAAATATCTGGATATAATTATAATACTATTTTTTTGATACAATTTCCATATTATGTTTTGAAAATAGTTGTATGGTGCCGTTGTTGAAAACAGTGCAGTTGATATGATAAAATTATAATATTGGCGCAAAGGAGGGATTCATAATGAGATACGGAATGAGTATATTTGACATTATACTTACAGTTCCTGCGATGATAGTAATCTGTTCATTTTTTGTTATAAGCATAATGCTTATTGTTTTTGCAAGAAATTATATGAAAAAGTGGCAAAAATATGCAGTGTGGTCAGTGATTCTTGTGTGCAGTCCTTATATTGCCCTTGTTATTTTGCTTACGGTTATGTTCGGCTAGGGCTATGAAGCAACAAATTGTTGTGCCAAAGGCGTATGTATGTTAAAATTAAATGTCAGATAAGTTTTTAAATTGTGATAAAAGGAGAAAAGGTATGAAAATTGGATATCTCGGCCCGGAAGGGACTTTTTCACAGATGGCAGCGCTTAAGTATGCCGAAAAAATTGAAAACGTTGAGTTTGTAACATATCCTTCCATTTCAGCAGTGCTTAAGGCCGTTGAAAGCGGAGAAATTGAAGAGGGTATTGTGCCTTTTGAAAACTCTATTGAAGGTACTGTAAACTACACAATAGATTCACTTGTATTTGATGTTGACCTTGAAATAAAGGCAGAAATAATCATTCCTATTGTGCATAATATCGCAGCAAGAAAGGGATGCGACCATAATATGCCTGAAAAGATACTTTCACATCCGCAGAGCCTTGCACAGTGCAGAAAGTATATTGAAAAAAATTATGGAAATGCATTTCCTGTTCAGGTCAGCTCAAACTCTGAAGGTGCAAAAATAGTTTCTGAAACAAATGAAAACTGGTTTTGTATCACAACAAAAGCTGCAGCGGAAATCTATGACCTTGAAATAGTGGCATCTTCCGTGCAGGATGACAACCACAACGAAACACGCTTTTTTGCAGTGAGCAAGCAACATGAAGAAAAACATTCTTACAACGGCAAGACAAGCATTGTTTTTTCAACTGCAGATAAACCGGGCGAGCTTTACAGAATACTTGATATAATCAATATCTGGGGTCTCAATATGACAAAAATTGAATCAAGACCTATGAAACACGAACTTGGAAAATACGTGTTTTTTGTAGATCTTGAATGTGAAAATGCTGATGATATGAAAGATGCAATGAAAATGATAAGAAGAAAAACAACATTCTTCAAGCATCTTGGTACATATGGCACAAAGCACTGAGGTGCGTAAGGAGAATTATGATGAGCGGCGGAGAAAAAAAGAAAGCTTCAAAACTTAAAATAATAATCGCAGTTGTTATCTTTGCTGCAATGGTTGCAGGTCTTTGTTTTATCTATCCTATACTTGCGCAGTTTGTGGCGTTAACAGCGGCGGCGGTATGCATTATCAGCTTTGTTGTATTTAAGGCTTATGACTATTTTGCAGATAAAGATGATGACGAAGACGACGATGATGAAGATGAAGAAACAGAAACTGAAGAAGATGTGCTTCAGATAAATCTTTTCCCATCAGCGGCAGCCGTTATTGATGAAGAGGGCGTAATTGTCAGCAGCAACAAGCTTTTTGAAAAAATGTTTGGTGTATCAGCAGATGAGATGACAGAAATTTTCAAGGATTTTGATGCAGAAAAAACTACATCAACATATAAAAACGGCGAAAACTATTACGAAGTTAAAACTCTTGAAACAGAAGACAAATATGTGATAGTAACTGTAAATGATGTTACGGAAAGAGAAGAACTCAGGGTTAAGCTTGAAAATCAAACAGTTTCAGCAGGTTACATTTATATCGATAACCACGAAGAAGTTTTTGACAACATCGAAAGTTCAGCAGAGCCTATTCTTAGGGCAAAAATAGAAGATGCTCTTAACAGTCACTTTATAGGCAAGCTTGGCGGTGCAGTTAAAAAGTTTGAAAAAGACAGATATATTTTTATGATCAACAAAAACTATCTTGATATAGAAGTTGAAAATAAATTTGATATCTTAAACGAAATTAAAGAAATCAAGGTTTCTGACCATATTCCTGTTACACTCAGCATCGGTATAGGCACAAGCAAAAATAATATGGCTGATGCTATGCAGAATGCAAAAGATGCCATCGACCTTGCAATAGGCCGCGGTGGTGACCAGGCTATTATCAAATATAATGGTCAGTACCAGTTTTTTGGCGGCAAAAGCGGAGAAGCAACACGTAATGCAAGAGTAAGAGCAAGAGTAAAGGCAGAAGCTTTAAGAAGCCTTATACTTGAAGCAGACAAGATTTTTGTTACAGGACATAAGCGTCCTGACTTTGACAGCCTTGGTTCAGGACTTGGTGTGTACAGTATTGCTGTTTCACTTGGCAAGGAATGCCATATGGTAATGGGCACTCTTAATGCTGCAATTAAAAACGTATACGAAAAATTTGCCGACAACAAAAACTACAAAGGCATATTTATATCAGAAAGTGAAGCTGCAAAAATGATGACAGAAAATTCTGTTATTGTTATTACAGATACACATATAAAACGACTTGTGGAAGGAGACAATCTTCTTTCACGTTTCAAAAAAGTGGTTATACTTGACCACCACAGAAGAAGCCCTGAATTTATTGATAATGCAGTGCTTACTTATCACGAGCCTTATGCATCAAGTGCCAGCGAACTGGTTACAGAGATGATAAGACACCTTAGCGGCGAAGTGAAGCTTAAAACAGAAATTGCAGATGCTCTTCTTGCCGGTATTGTGGTTGACACCAAAAACTTTGGTATCAAGGCAGGTGCTGTAACATTTGAAGCAGCAGCGTTTTTAAGACGAAACGGTGCAGATACAACAAGAGTAAGGGCGTTTTTCAAAAATGACCTTGAACTTTATAAGCTTAAGGCAGAAGCAGTTAAACGAGCAGAGCTTTACCGTGAAGGCATTATTATTTCCGTATGCGACAGTTACGGAGAAAACAGTAATATACTTGTGGCACAGTCTGCAGATGACCTTTTAAGTGTTACAGGTGTAAAAGCTTCAGTTGTACTTTGCGAAAATGAAGGCAAAATTTTTGTCAGTGCAAGAAGCTATGGTGATGTAAATGTTCAGCTTCTTCTTGAAAAAGTTGGCGGCGGCGGTCATCTTACAATGGCGGGCGCACAGCTTGACACAGAAGACGTTAATAAAGCAATAAATATGATTAAAGAGGCAATAGACCTCTATATTGAGGAGGACGAATAAAATGAAAATAATACTTCTTGAAGATGTTAAGGGTGTAGGTAAAAAGGGTGAAACAATCAATGCAAACGATGGTTATGCAAAGAATTTCCTTATCCCTAAAAAACTTGGTGTTGAAGCAACAAATGCAAACATGAATACACTTAAACTTCAGAAAGCAGCTGAAGACAGAAGAAAGGCTGAAGAACTTGCAGCAGCCAAAGAAATGAAAGAAAAGCTTGAAGCAATTGCAGTTGTTATTGCAGTTAAAACAGGCGACAACGGCAAACTTTTCGGATCTGTAACAAACAAGGAAATTGCTGCAGAACTTGAAAAACAGCACAAAATCAAAATTGACAAAAAGAAAATTGTTCTTGCAGACCAGATTAAAATGGTTGGTGAAAGACATGCAGATGTTAAACTTCACCCACAGGTAACAGCAGAACTTAAGGTTAAAATTACTGAGGCTTAAGATATAACGGAGATGTATTTTTATGGATAACAATACCGCTCAAACTTCATATTTTCAGAAGGTGCCGCCACACGATAACGAGGCGGAAACAGCCGTACTCAGTTCTATGTTCATAGACAAAGAGGCTGCTTCAGCGGCAGTTGAACTTCTTCAGGCAGATGACTTTTATCGCCCTGACAACAAGGCGGTTTTTGAGGCTTGCTATGAGCTTTTCTCAACAGGTTCGCCTATTGATATTATCACTGTTAAAAATAAACTTGAAGAAAAGGGCATTTTTGAACAGGTGGGTGGAATTGCCTTTGTAGCACAGATTGCATCTTCTGTGGGAAGTTCTGTTAATGTGAAACATTATGCAGAAATAGTTAAAAACAAAAGCACATTAAGACAGCTTATCAAAACATGCAACGATGTTGCTGCAAATTGTTATGAAAGCAAAACAGACATCAACTATGTAATTGATAAGGCTGAAAAAGGCATTTTTGAGGTTTCTGAAGGCAGAAATGCAGGCGACGGACATCATATCAGAGATATTGCTGTATCTGCATTTGAAAAAATCGAAGATATATACAAAAACAAGGGCAAGCTTACAGGTGTGCCAACAGGCTTTGTTGACTTCGATGCCAAAACAGCAGGCTTACAGAAATCTGACCTTATTCTTCTTGCAGCAAGACCTTCTATGGGTAAAACTGCATTTGCCCTTAATATCGCGCAGAATGCGGCTATAAGACACAATGTCCCTGTGGCTATATTCTCACTGGAAATGGGCGAAGAACAACTTGTAAACCGTATGCTCTGCTCAGAGGCTATGATAGACGCACAGAAACTTCGTACAGGTGAACTTGAAGATGAAGACTGGCCAAAGCTTATTCAGGCTCTTGGTCCTCTCAGCAAGTCAAACATATACATATTTGATACACCAGGTGCAAGCCCTATGGATGTAAGAAGCAAGTGCCGTAAACTTAAGATGGAAAAAGGTCTTGGCCTTATTATGATTGACTACCTTCAGCTTATGAACGGCGACGGTAAAAACGATTCACGTCAGCAGGAAATTTCAAATATTTCACGAGCACTCAAGGGTATTGCACGTGAACTTCAGGTGCCGGTTATTGCATTAAGTCAGCTTAGCCGTGCCTGCGAACAGAGAAGCGACCACAGACCTATGCTTTCTGACCTTCGTGAATCAGGTGCTATCGAACAGGATGCCGACGTAGTTGCATTCCTTTACAGAGATGAATATTATTTCCCTGATACAGAAGCAAAAAATCAGGCAGAACTTATTATTGCTAAACAGCGTAACGGCCCTACAGGCACAGTTAACCTTGCTTGGCTTGGTCAGTACACAAAGTTTGGCAACTTACTTAAGAGCTTTTAAAATTCAAAGTCCGATATCGAAAGATATCGGACTTTTTTCATGTCGTAATTTGCTGATGAAAAAGCGAATATGCCTACACCTTTCTACAAAATTCTTTTTGCAGCAATGGTATATTTTTGGAAGACAGAAAAAATGCTAAAGTTAAGATTTTTATTTCATAATGCGATTTTTTATTTGCAGGGAGGAAAGAGTTAT
>JAFYQL010000042.1 GCA_017547125.1 Bacillota bacterium | reverse complement strand
TACATAGCGCAGATGATATGCCAAGAGAATCTGAAGAAGCAAGAAATGAAAGCAAAAAGGCATTTGGCGATGATAAGATTTTTATTGAAAAATACCTTAAAAATCCAAAACACATTGAAGTGCAGATTTTAGGCGACAACTACGGCAACGTTGTTCATCTTTACGACAGAGACTGCTCAGTACAGAGAAGACATCAGAAGGTAGTTGAATATGCTCCTGCTTTCACAATTTCAAATGAAACAAGAAGCAAAATTTTTGCAGATGCAGTAAAGCTTGCAAAGTTTGTTGAATATAAAAATGCCGGTACACTCGAGTTTCTTGTGGATAGCGATGAAAATTACTATTTCATCGAAATGAACCCACGTATTCAGGTTGAACATACAATCTCTGAAATGGTTACAGGTATCGACATCGTAAGAAGCCAGATTCTTCTTGCACAGGGCTACACTCTTGACAGTGAAGAGGTTGGTATCAATGGACAGGGTGATGTAATGTGCAACGGATATTCTATCCAGATGCGAGTTACAACAGAGGACCCTGCAAATAACTTCCTTCCTGACACAGGAAAAATTGCAGTATATCGCTCTGCTTCAGGTAATGGTATCCGTCTTGATGGTGGTACTGCATACACAGGTGCAGAAATTACACCATACTACGACAGCCTTCTTGTTAAGATTATTTCTTACGACAGAAACTTTGAAATAGCAGCTAAAAAAGGTGTGAGAGCCCTTAAGGAAACAAGAATAAGAGGCGTAAAAACAAATATTCCTTTCCTTATCAACGTGCTTCAGAATGAAACATTCCTTACGGGCAAATGTACAACAACATTTATTGAAAGCACACCTAACCTTTTCCATATCGAGGTTGCAAAGGACAGAGCAACAAAGATTGCTGAATTTATAGGCAACAAAATAGTTAACGAGTCTATGGGGCAGAAACCTAATGAGCTTAAAACTATTGAAAAGCCAAAAACACTTGACCTCGGCGAAATCACAGGTGCAAGAGACAAATTCTTAAAGCTTGGTGCAAAAGAATTTACACAACAGCTGATGAAGGATGACAGACTCTACCTTACAGATACATCTATGCGTGATGCGCATCAGTCACTTATGGCAACACGTATGAGAACAAACGATATTATCAAGGCTGCACCACTAACAAATCAGGTGCTCCGCAATGCTTTTTCAGCAGAAGCGTGGGGCGGTGCAACATTTGACGTTGCATACAGATTCCTTAAAGAATCTCCTTGGGTAAGACTTCAGCAGCTCAGAGAAGAAATGCCAAACACACTTATTCAGATGCTTTTAAGAGCATCAAATGCCGTTGGCTACAGCAACTATCCTGATAATGTTGTTGCAAGCTTCATCAAGTCTGCGGCTGAAAGAGGTGTTGATGTATTCAGAATTTTCGATAGCCTCAACTGGGTTGAAAACATGAAGATGCCTATTGAAGAGGCACTTAAAACAGGCAAGATTGTTGAAGGTGCTATCTGCTACACTGGCAATGTGCTTGACCCTAAGGAAACAAAATATACTATCGATTATTATGTTGAAAAAGGTAAGGAACTTGAAAGACTCGGATGCCACATCTTTGCTATCAAGGATATGGCCGGTCTTCTTAAGCCTTATGCAGCAAAAGAACTTTTTGCAGCACTTAAGCAGGAACTTAATATTCCTCTTCATCTTCATACACACGACTCAACAGGCAACGGTGTAAGCACAATACTTATGGCTGCAGAGGCAGGGGTTAATATTGTTGACGTTGCAGTTGAAAGTATGAGCTCACTTACAAGCCAGCCAAGCATGAACTCTGTTGTTGAAGCCCTTAAGGGAACAAAGAGAGACACTATGCTTGACAGCGATGAAATTATGCACCTCAGTAGATATTATCAGGATGTAAGAAAGGTGTATGCGGGCTTTGAAAGCTCAATGAAGACACCTAACACAGAAATTTACAAATATGAAATTCCTGGCGGTCAGTATTCAAACCTTCTTGCACAGGTTAAGGAAATGGGCTCTGAAGATAACTTTGAAGAAATCAAAGTGCTTTATAAACAGGCTAATAACCTTTTAGGCAATATCATTAAGGTTACACCAACAGCCAAAACAGTAGGTGACCTTGCTATCTTTATGAGCAAAAACGGTCTTACTGAAGAAAACATTTTCACAGAAGGTCGTGACCTTTCATATCCGGACTCAGTAGTTGACTACTTTATGGGTATGGTTGGCCAGCCTGACGGCGGTTTCCCTGAAGAATTCCAGAAAATAGTTCTTAAAGGAAAGGAGCCTCTTAAAGAAAGAGCAGGCCTATTACTTCCACCTGCAGACTTTGATGCAATAAGAAAGCATATTACTGAAAGCTACAATATACCGGATAAGAGCGTTAACGACAGAAACATCGTAAGCTATGCTCTCTATCCAAAGGTATATGATGATTACTGCGAACATCTTGAATACTATAATGATGTTTCAAAGCTTGAAAGCCACGTATTTTTCTATGGTCTTAAAAAAGGCGAAGAAACAAACATTTCAATTGGCGAAGGTAAGGAAATTATCATCAAGTTTGTTGAAATGAGTGAGCCTGATGAAAAGGGCGTACGTTCACTTACATTTGAAATCAACGGACGTATCCGTATGGTTAAAATTCAGGATAAGAAACTTAAGGTTAATGCAGACAACAAGCCAAAAGCAGAAAAAGGCAATCCATATCATCTTGGTTCACCAATC
>JAFYQL010000041.1 GCA_017547125.1 Bacillota bacterium | reverse complement strand
GAAGTATAGTTGGTGTACCTCCGCCCATAAAAATAGTGTCCACATTATAGTCCTTAAACTGTGATGCACTCTGCTTTATCTCATCGCAAAGGCTTTTAACATAGTTTTCGTGTTCATTTTCGCAGCCGCCCCAAGACGGAAAATCACAGTAAAGACACTTCTGCACACAAAATGGTATATGTATATATAAAGAAAGGTTTTCCTTCATTTTGTTCATCTCCTGATTATATATCTACCTAAATTATACACTCATAATCAATGTATGCCAATATTATCTGACATTTACAAAAAGTATATCCTGTTGTAAAATGTAGAAAATATGAAAAATATAATTCATAAGGAGAGTTGAAATAAAATGGAAAACAACAGAATTGAAAATGCAGGCTACAGACATCTTAACGGACACAACTGTGCTCAGGCAGTTGCTTGTGCATACTGCGACCTTCTTGGTGTAGATGAAACAACAATGTTCCAGATTACAAGTGGTCTTGGTTCAGGCATCGGCGGTATGGAAGGTACATGCGGTGCTATCAATGGTGCTGCTATCGTTGCTGGTATGAAAGCACAGCAGCTCGGCTACAAAAAACCTGAAGTTTACAAGGTTACATCAGCAGTTATGAAGGCTTTCAAAGAAAAAAATCAATCAGTAACATGTAAAGAAATTAAAGGCGTAGGCACAGGCAAAATTTTAAGAAGCTGCCACGACTGTGTACTTGATGCTGCTGCAATTCTTGACGAAGCTATGAAAGAATTAGATAAATAAGGAATACATAAATGATTGCTTTAATACTGTTTGCTATATTTTTAATTGCATACTTCACCTCCGACAACAAGCATATCTCTCTTGCCATATTTATAATTGGGCTTCTTATTCCTGACGAGATACCTTTTGTTGACGAAGTGGTACAGCTTGCACTTTTGATAAAGGCATACAAAAAATAGAGGTGTATTAAATGTCCATAGAAAACGTAAGAAAATACTTCAGATCCCTTGGCAGAGAAGATGACATAATGGAGTTTGAGGTTTCAAGCGCAACTGTTGAGCTTGCCGCACAGGCCATAGGATGCGAAGGAGCAAGAATCACAAAAACTCTTGCCTTCAAAAAAGATGAAGGCTGCATACTCATTGCTATGGCAGGCGATGCCAAAATTGACAACAAAAAATTCAAAACTGAATTTGGTATGAAAGCAAAAATGCTCACACCTGAAGAAACACTTGCCCTCACAGGCCACGCCATAGGCGGTGTATGTCAGTTTGCCGTGCCTGAAGGTACACCTTGCTACTGTGACATTTCACTTCAGAGATTTGACTACGTATACCCTGCCTGCGGAAGCAGCAACTCTGCAATTAAGCTTAATTGCGAAGAGCTTTTCAGATACTCCCATTCACTTAAATGGATTGATGTTTGCAAAGACTGGAATGGCGAAGAATAAAATTTAAGGTACTGTTTTTACAGTGCCTTTTATTTTTTACCACAAAATCATTAAAAACCAGCTAACAATGCCCTTAAATACAACAAAAACGTTTCCTTCGATTGAATTTTCTGTTATAATAGAATATACTGTTTTTAACAATTTAATAAGGGGGATAAATTATGAGTAAAAATGAAAACGGAAGATTTATCGCACTTCTTCCAATAGCAGTATTCTTAGTTCTTTATCTTGGCCTTGGTATTTTATTTGAATATGTACTTAAAATATCAATGGGCTTTTACTGTGTACCTGTTGTTGTTATGTTCTTATGTGCAGTTTTAGTTGCATTCTTCCAGAACAAAGAAATCAGTTCCGGCAGAAAATTTGAACTTATGGCACAGGGTGTTGGTGACAAGAACATTCTCACAATGATTTTCATTTTCCTTGCAGCCGGCATTTTTGTTGGTACAGTAGGAAGAAACAGTGCTGAAAGCGTTGCATACTTTATGCTTTCAATTATGCCTGCACAGTTTGCAGTTGCAGTACTTTTCATTGTTGCATGTTTCGTATCAACTTCTATGGGTACATCATGTGGTACAATCGCTCTTATCGTTCCTATCTCAGTTGCAGTT
Organism: Bacillota bacterium; assembly: GCA_017547125.1. GTDB lineage: Bacteria > Bacillota > Clostridia > Lachnospirales > Anaerotignaceae > HGM11808. Next base: position 2,984 of record JAFYQL010000041.1, on the reverse strand, counting down.
GCAGATGCTTCAGGATTCTCACTTCCACTTTGCGTAGGTTCAGTTATGGGTGGTTCAATGTTCGGCGACAACCTTTCATTCATCAGTGACACAACTATCGCTGCTTGTACAACACAGGGCTGTGAAATGAAAGATAAGTTTAAAGCAAACTTCTTTATCGCACTTCCAGCTGCCATTGTTACACTTGTAATCATCATTGTATTATCAATGCGTGCAGACCTCAGCGGTGCTGTTACAGAAGGATATTCACTTGTTGAACTTATTCCTTACATTCTCGTTCTTATCGGCGGTATTGCTGGTATCAACGTATTCGTTGTTCTTCTTATAGGTATCATCTCAGGCTCAATAATTATGCTTGCAACAGGTGCTGTTGATATGGTAAGCCTTATCGGCAACATGGGCAGTGGCGCAGCAGGTATGTACGAAACAATTATGGTAACAATTCTTGTTTCTGCAATGTGCGCACTTATCCGTGAATACGGCGGTTTTGATGCACTTCTTTCATCAGCAAAGAAAGTATTCAAAGGCAACAAAGGCGGTCAGCTTGGTATGGGTCTTCTCGTTTCAGCAATGGACGTCGCAACAGCAAACAATACTGTAGCAATCGTTATGGCTGGTCCTATCGTTAAAGAAATGAGCGAAGACTATAGTATTTCACCACAGAAAGCTGCATCAATCATGGACATCTTCAGCTGCGTAATCCAGGGTATTCTTCCTTATGGTGCACAGATGCTCTACGCTGTAAGTGCCGTAGCAACACTTGACCACACAATTTCAGCTTTTGAAATCATTCCATTTATGTTCTACCCATTCATTCTTCTCATTGCAGTTCTTATTGCAATTGTGTTTGGTAAAAACGAAAAAGCTTAATTAAAACAAAAATAAAACCCGTGTTCAATATGAACACGGGTTCTTTTTTTATATTCATTATTTGAAATAATCAAATTCAAGATCGTAAATCTTAACTGTGTCGCCTTCTTCAATGCCCTTTTCTTCAAGCGCTTCAATAATACCTTTTTCTCTGAGGTATTTCTGGAAGAATGCAAAACCTTTTTCTGTATCGATGTTTGTGTAACCCATCATCTTTTCAACGCCTACACCTGTTACCACATAGTAGTTGTCATCAAATACTTCGATATTAAATGGTGCATCGTCAATAGCCGGTTCAACAAATTCGTCAAAGTCTTCTTCGAAGATGATATCTTCAGGATAGTCCTTAAGAATCTGTGCTACTGCTGAAAGAAGCGGATCAAGGCCTGTATTTGTTGCTGCTGAAATTGGGAATACCTGATAACCTAATGGTTCGTATTCAGCCTTAAGTCTTTCAACGTTTTCCATTGCTTCAGGAATATCAATTTTATTTGCCGCAATAACCTGTGGTCTCTTGATAAGTTCTTCGTTGTATGCAAAAAGTTCACTGTTGATCTTTCTGATTTCTTCAACAGGATCGTTGCCTTCAACTGCTGCAGCATCTACTACGTGGATAAATGCTTTTGTTCTTTCAACGTGTCTTAAGAATGCGTGGCCAAGACCTACGCCTTCGCTTGCACCTTCTACAAGACCAGGGATGTCAGCAAGTACAAAGCTATCGCCGTATTTGCCCTGAACAACACCAAGGTTTGGAGCAAGTGTTGTGAAATGGTAGTTAGCAATCTTAGGGTTTGCATTTGTTACCATGCTTAAAAGTGTACTCTTACCTACGTTAGGGAAACCGATGATACCAACGTCAGCAATAAGCTTGAGCTCAAGGATTACATCGTATTCCTTGCTCTGTCTACCTCTTTCGCTGTATCTTGGAGCCTGTCTTGTTGGTGTAGCAAAGTGCTGATTACCTTTACCGCCTTTACCGCCTTTGATGATAGTTCTTCTTTCGCCGTCCTTTGTGATGTCAGCCATAATTTTTCCGCTTTCAGCTTCTCTTATAACTGTACCAACAGGAACCTTGATAACAACGCTTGAACCATCTGCACCGTGACAGTTTCTCTTGCTGCCCGGTTCGCCGTGTTCAGCCTTGAACATTCTCTTATATCTGAAGTCCATAAGAGTGCCCATGCTGCCGTCGCCTACAAATACAACGTCGCCGCCCTTGCCTCCGTCACCGCCGTCAGGACCGCCGTGTGTAATATATTTTGCTCTGTAAAATGAAACTGCGCCATCGCCGCCGTTACCGCCTTTGATGTGAATTTTAACTCTATCTACAAACATTTTTATTCTCCTTTCCAAAAAACCTTTTTTAAAAGAAAACACAAAACATACATATCCTTATATATTTATCTTTTCTGCTTTCTTTCATTTAACTCTTCCACTTTTTAAGGATATATCAAAATTTCATTATTAACAACCTTAATTTTAAGAAAAAAGAAGGTTTCAAATGGAACCATTTGAAACCTTACTAAATCTTAATTATTCAGCTACAGGATAAACAGAAACCTGTTTTTTATCTCTGCCTTTTCTTTCATACTTAACTCTGCCATCGATTAAAGCAAAGAGTGAATCGTTGCCGCCGATGCCTACGTTATTACCAGGGTGGATTTTTGTTCCTCTCTGTGTATAAAGAATGTTGCCAGCTAAAACAAACTGACCGTCAGCACGTTTAGCGCCAAGTCTTTTAGCTTCTGAGTCACGACCATTTTTTGTTGAGCCAACACCTTTTTTGTGAGCAAAGAACTGAAGGTTTAATTTCATCATTACATTCTACCTCCCTTATCGTTTACTTTTATATAACGATAGTACTCATTTTCAATACTTTTAAGGCCAAGTACCATTGCTTCCAAAAGAAGCTGTGCATCATGGCTTTCACTGCCTTTTTCTATATCAGTAAGACAGTAATCTATAAATCCGCCGTTTTCATTATCAGCCTCGGCTTTTACACCTTCGTCAGTAAACGTTTCAACAGCATTTATGGTATTGATAACCAAAACGCTAACTGCTGAGCAGACTATATCGCTGCCTTCTTCAGCATAATCGGCATGACCTTGTACGGT
>JAFYQL010000040.1 GCA_017547125.1 Bacillota bacterium | reverse complement strand
CCGTTGCGAACTCGCAAAGAGACTTAACCTCTTAGACCCTAACGAATATAACTTCCTCTGGATTACAGAATTCCCAATGTTCGAATGGGATGAAGAAGCTGGCAGATGGAAAGCAGAACACCATCCATTCACATCACCTATGGATGAAGATATTTGCATGATTGACACAGACCCAGGCAAGATGAGAACTAAAGCATACGATATGGTTCTTAACGGCGTTGAACTTGGTGGCGGCAGCATCAGAATTCACCAGAGAGATGTACAGCAGAAGATCTTCAATCTCCTTGGCTTCACAGCTGAAGAAGCACAGGCTAGATTTGGTTTCCTTCTTGATGCATTCAAATACGGTGTTCCACCACACGGCGGTCTCGCATTTGGTCTTGACAGAATCATTATGCTTATGACAGGCGCATCATCAATCAGAGACGTAATTGCATTCCCTAAAGTAAAAGATGCATCATGTCTCCTTACAAATGCACCTGACGTTGTTGATGCAAAACAGCTTGAAGAACTTTCAATTGCTATTGACATCAAAGAAGAAGAAACAACAGAAGAATAAGATTTTAAACAGCATTGGATTATTCCAATGCTGTTTTTAATTCATTTTCTATTTGCCAAATGTCCATTATCATGTATAATTATAATGATAGATTATGTTTGATTACACAAAGGAGAGATATTATGTTTTTTAATCTTTTTGGATTTGGAGATAGCATTGGTATCGACCTTGGTACTGCAACAGTGCTTGTTTATGTAAAAGGCAAGGGCATTGTTCTCCGTGAGCCAAGCGTTGTAGCTATAGATAAAAGTACAAACTCTGTTCTTGCAGTAGGTGAAGAAGCAAGAAAAATGATTGGTAAAACACCTGGCAGTATCGTTGCCGTAAGACCTCTTAAGGAAGGTGTAATTTCTGACTACGATACAACAGAAAGAATGCTTAAATACTTCATCGAAAAAGCTGGCGGAAGACATGCATTTGCAAAGCCTACTATCGCAGTTTGTGTTCCAAGTGCCGTTACATCAGTTGAAAGACGTGCAGTAGAAGACGCAACAAGACAGGCAGGCGCAAGAAAAGTGCTTATTATCGAAGAACCTATTGCAGCGGCTATCGGTGCGGGCATTGATATTGCAAAGGCTTGCGGCAGCATGGTTGTTGACATCGGCGGCGGTACAACAGACGTAGCAGTAATTTCTCTTGGCGGAAATGTTGTAAGCACATCAATCAAGGTTGCCGGCGATAACTTTGATGAAGCCATCATCAAATATATGAGAAGAAAGCACAATGTACTTATCGGCGAAAGAACTGCTGAAGAACTTAAGATTAACGTTGGTACTGCATTCCCAAGAACAATGTCTGTAAATATGGACGTAAGAGGTCGTGACCTTGTTACAGGGCTTCCAAAACTTATCAATGTTACAAGTGAAGAAATGTATGATGCTCTTGTTGAACCTGTTGAAGCTATAGTTAATGCAGTTCACGGTGTACTTGAAAAAACTCCGCCTGAACTTGCAGCTGACATAGCAGACAGAGGTATTGTTATGACTGGCGGCGGAAGCCTTCTTTACGGTCTTGACAAGATTATTGCAGATAGAACAAAAATCAACACAATCATTGCTGATGATGCAGTAAGCTGCGTTGCAAGAGGTACAGGCAACTTCATTGAATACATTGAAGGCGGTGCTGAAAGAAAAAAAGTAAGCAAAAAAAGAGAAAAACACGCTGAACAGGCTCACAGAAGAAGAGAAAAAAGCGGCAGAAGAGAAAGAAGATAAAAAATTAATTTCGGCAGATACTCGTATGAGTATTTGCCGTTTTTATGTTGACAAAGATGCGTTTATACATTATAATTCCATAGGAAAAGTAAATAGATTGTACTTATCAAGAGTGGTCGAGGGACAGGGCCCTATGACACCCGGCAACCGGCTTTTTAGTATCGGTGCTAAATCCCTCCGTATAATTTACGGAAGATAAGTGATTGGCAGCCCTGTTTGTGAGGGCTTTTTTTAATGTTATTTTTTGAAAAGGAGAATGAAAATGAGCAGAATTTTATTTACATCTGAATCTGTTACTGAAGGACATCCTGATAAAATCTGTGACCAGGTGTCTGATGCAATACTTGACGCAATTTTAGCGCAGGACCCAAATGCCAGAGTTGCTTGCGAAACAACTGCAACAACAGGTATGGTTATGCTTATGGGTGAAGTAACAACAACTGCAGTTGTTGATTACGAAGAAATCGTAAGAGAAACAGTTAGAGAAATTGGTTATACAAGAGCAAAATATGGTTTCGATGCTGACAGCTGTGCAGTTATCACATCACTTAAAGGTCAGTCACCTGACATTGCTGCAGGTACAAATGACGAAGTTGGCGGTGCCGGCGACCAGGGTATGATGTTTGGTTTTGCATGTAACGAAACAGAAGAATATATGCCAATGCCAATTTACCTTGCACACAAGCTTGCAAAGAAACTTTCAGAAGTAAGAAAGAACAAAACACTTGCATACCTTCGTGCAGACGGTAAGAGCCAGGTTAGTGTTGAATATGTTGACGGAAAACCTGTAAGAGTTGACACAGTTGTTATCTCATCACAGCACGCTCCAGACGTTGAACACTCAACAATCGAAAGAGACATCATCGAAAAAGTTATCAAAGCAGTTATTCCTGCTGAACTTCTTGATGCTGAAACAAAATACTACATCAACCCAACAGGCAGATTCGTTATCGGCGGTCCTCAGGGTGACGCTGGTCTTACAGGTAGAAAGATTATCGTTGACACATACGGCGGTTACGCAAGACACGGCGGCGGTGCTTTCAGTGGTAAAGACCCAACTAAAGTTGACAGAAGTGCATGCTATGCTGCAAGACACGTTGCTAAAAATATCGTAGCAAGCGGTATTGCTGACAAGTGTGAAATTCAGGTTGCTTATGCTATCGGTGTTGCTAAACCTGTATCAGTTCTTGTTGATACATTCGGCACAGGCAAAATCGCTGATGAAGAGCTTGAAAAGATCGTTAGCGAAAACTTCGACCTTTCACCAAGAGGCATCATCACAAAGTTTGACCTCAGAAGACCAATCTACAAGCAGACAGCTGCTTACGGTCACTTCGGCAGAAACGACCTTGATCTTCCATGGGAAAAACTTGATATGGTTGACGTATTCAAAAAATACATGTAATTTTCAAAGACTCCGTATACTTGCGGAGTTTTTTTTTATGCAACAGGCAGTTGCTTTTGCTGAAATGGCAGATATGATATAGTTGTTTCAAGGAGATGATGATTATGGAAACTAAGGAAATTTTACTTGAACTGAGAATTAAAAAAGGCTTGTCACAGGATGAACTTGCTGAAAAGCTTTTTGTAACACGTCAGGCTGTATCACGCTGGGAAAAGGGCGAAACTGTGCCAAATACAGAAACACTGAAACTGCTTTCAAATTTTTATGATGTTTCCATCAATACTCTTTTGGGTACACCGAGAAAACTGATTTGTCAGTGCTGCGGCATGGCCCTTGAAGATGAAACAATAAGCAAGGAAGCAGACGGCGACTTTAATGAAGAATACTGTAAGTGGTGCTATGCAGACGGCGAATTTACATCTGATTTTTGGAAAAAATATGCATATCTTGGAGGAAAAGATAAGTTCAATGAATTTAAAATACAGATTATGGACGAGTTTAATGCTTTGAATATTGAAGGCATGCCTAAGATAGAAAGCCTTAATATGCTTGCGGGCGGATATGTTAATCTTGAATACAGACTGCCTAACGGGAAAAAGGTTAAGTTTTTAGATGACAAGTCTTCTTATCTTGGAAATCAGCTTGAATGTGAGTTTGGCGAAGAAAGATGCTTTGGTATAGTAGCCAATATGGATTTTCTTCTGGTGTGCACTTATGAAGAAAATGGGGAAAACCCTGAACTTGTTGTGTATAAGAAAAGATAAATAAAAAGCCAATGTGTTTTCCACATTGGCTTTTTATAATCAAATTTCTTCTTCCATTTTATCAAGAAGGTCTGAAAACACTGCCATTGCCTTTTCAAATGGGTCAACGCTTGTCATATCAACGCCTGCGCCTTTGAGAAGGTCAATAGAATATTCGCT
>JAFYQL010000039.1 GCA_017547125.1 Bacillota bacterium | reverse complement strand
TGCAGTTATCGGCAGAAGTATGGTTGTAGGCAAACCGCTTGCCATGCTTCTTCTTGACAAAAACGCAACAGTAACAATCTGCCATAGCCGTACAACAGACCTTCCTGCAGTTTGCAGAGAAAACGATGTTGTGGTTGCAGCAGTGGGCAGAGCCGAAATGGTAACAGGCGACTACATCAAAGAAGGCACAGTGGTTATTGACGTAGGTATCAATGTAAATGCAGAAGGCAAGCTTTGTGGTGATGTTAAGTTTGACGAATGTGTAGACAAAGCATCTATGATTACACCTGTACCTGCAGGCGTAGGCTCAGTTACAACATCAGTGCTTGCAAAACACGTTGTTAAGGCTTGTAAACAACTTAACGGCATCAAATAATTTTGAAACAAATGGTAAAGAAGTTTTAACCAATAAAATATAAGTTGTACTATGGCGGAAGAATTATATAATTACTTTCGCTTGAGGAGGCAGTATATCTGTCGTCTTTAGACCTGAAGATATGACCAAAAAGCTGAGTGACTTGAATTTGCCAAAAGGCAAATGGTTGCAGTGAGGAAAATCTGTCAGGTCCACAATAGTATATTGCACTACGCGGATGCGTTTTGTTGACTAAATTGGCGAAAAACAATTAAAGACAAACAGGAGGCAATATAAAAATGAGTTTTTCAGAAAATATAAGAGAGTCTGCAAAAGGGCTCAAAAAGGTAAGGGTACTTACAGGCAGTGCTCTTCTTATAGCGATAGACGTAATAATAGACTTTGCCAGAATTGTTGTGAGCAACATATTTGAAATTTCATTTTCATTTCTTGCCATAGCAATGGCAGGTATGTTTTATGGCCCTGTTGTGGCGGCAGTTGTTGGTGCGGCAGCCGACATAATAGCATATGTTATAAAGCCGAGTGGTTTCTTTTTCCCTGGCTTTACATTAAATATGGCAGTTATGGGCTTTATCTACGGTATGTTTTTCTATAAAAAGAAAATTACACTTAAAAGAGTTGCGTTGGCAGTGCTTGTGGAATCAATAGTAATTAACCTTGTATTAACACCTATATGGCTCAACATTATGTACGGCAACGAACTTTTTGCAGTGGTGCGAGTTGTGAAAACAGCGGTTCAGTATCCTGCAAACGTGGCACTTTGCTATGTGGTGTGCAAAAACTTAACGGCAGTAAGAAACAGAATTTCTCATTGATAAAAAGGATGATTTAATATGAAACTTTCACAGTATTCATGTACAGAGTTTTCAAATAAACTTGCATCAAAAGAGCCTGTTCCTGGCGGCGGCGGTGTTGCTGCTCTTGCGGGTGCACTTGGTGCGGCCCTTGCTTCTATGGTTGCCAACTACTCAATAGGCAAAAAGAAGTTTCTTGGTATGGAAGCAAAGCATCAGGAAATTATCGATAAGAGCGTTGAACTTATGAACAAGCTTTTATCTCTTATTGATGAAGATGCAGAAAACTTTGAACCGCTTTCAAAGGCATACGGTATGCCTGCAGGCACAGATGAAGAAAAGGCGGAAAAAGAAAGAGTTCTTCAGGCGGGTCTTAAGGTTGCGGCAAGTGGACCAATCAAAATGGTTGAATACGTTTACGAAGCAATCAAAATTCAGGAAGAACTTGTGGACCTTTCCACAAAGCTTATCATCAGCGATGTGGGATGCGGCGTTCAGATGCTTAAGGCGGCGCTTTACAGTGCAAACCTTAATGTTATCGTAAATATGAATTCTATCAGCGACAAAGAATATGTGGCAGAAGTAAGCACAAGATGCAACAATATGGTTGCAGAAGGCTCTGAAATTGCAGATAAGGTTTACAACAAGGTTGTTGAAATTTTAGGCTGATAAATTTAAATCCCTTGCAGAGGTGCAAGGGATTTTTTATATTTCGGAATGGAAGGGTACATAAAAATTAATATTTTGTTAATATCTTTTACTTATGTAATGGTTTATAGTAAAATAAAAGCAGATTTACTTAAGGAGGAAGCTTATGGCAAATTGTCCTTTTTGTGATAAAAATATAATAAATGGTGTCTGCGAAGGATGCGGATACAGAGAATATAATTCAAATACAGAAGAAATCTGGGGCGAAGCGGTTGAAAAGGAATCAACTGTTATCTATGAAGAGCCGAAGCGCTATGAAGAAAAGCAGATGGCTTATGACAAGAATTTGGGAAGCTTATGGAAATGGATTTTCGTGCTCATTACTATTTTTTATAGCCCGCTTGTTGGCCTTATTGCATCAATAGTGCTTATAACAAGACCGTATCTTTCTTACAAGAGCTTTGGCTTCAAACTTCTTATATTAAGCATTGTACTTTCGGTTTTCAGACTTATACTTGTTGTGCTTGCATTGTTTTTTAATGTTGCTATTTTCGGCACACAGCAGCTTGTGCAGGGTATAGGATCAATAATCAGCATATTATAATTTTCGGAGAAATATATGAAAAACGAAATGCGAAAGGCTTTTCTTAAAAAAAGAAGCGAACTTTCAAAAGAAGAGCAGTCTGAAAAAAGCAATATAATAATGCAGAAGCTTCTGGAAACGGAAGAATACAAAAATGCAGAAACTGTTTTTTGCTATATAGATATGGGTAGTGAGGTTAAGACTGTGCCTTTTATAGAGCAGGCATGGAAGGATGGCAAAAAAGTTGCTGTGCCCATTGCAAAAAAAGACAGGGTTATGTATTTTGTGCCGTTAACTACATTTGAAGGCTTGCAGAGAACAATGCTTGGCGTTATGGAGCCTGATGAGCCTATGGAAAAGCAGGTTTTTCCTGACGAAAAAAGTATGTTTATAGTGCCGGGCAGCATGTTTGATGTAAAGCTTAACCGATGTGGATATGGCGGAGGATACTACGACACATATATAGCCGAAAAAAATGTACGAAATACAATAGGTATCTGTTATGACTTTCAGTTGGCAGATGAAATACCGACAGAGGAATTTGACAGAAAACTTTCAAAAATAATAACAGAAAAAAGACATATTAAGGGGGACTGAATATGAGAACAATAGAAGAAATGGGTATCCTTGCAAAAGAGGCATCTTACAAGACAGGGGAAATGACAACGGGCGAAAAAAATGCCGTTCTTCTTAATGCGGCTCAGGCTCTTCTTGATAATATGGACTCTGTGCTTGCGGCAAACAAGGCTGACGTTGATGCTGCAGTAGCAAAAGGCATTACAGGTGCGCTTATTGACAGACTCACTCTTAACGAAAGCAGAATTGAGGGTATGGCTGACGGTTTAAGACAGGTGGCAAACCTTAAGGACCCTGTTGGTGAGTTTGACAGTATGACAACACTTGAAAACGGCCTTACAATAGGCAAAAAGAGAGTTGCTATGGGTGTTATCGGTATTATTTACGAAGCAAGACCTAACGTAACCGCAGATGCTTTTGGTCTTTGCCTTAAGGCGGTTAATGCAGTTATCTTAAGAGGCGGCAAGGAAGCTATCAGAAGCAACACAGCGGTTGTTGAAATATTCAGAAAATCACTTCGTGACAGCGGTCTTGATGAAAATATCGTTCAGATAGTAGAAGATACAAGCCACGAAACAGCAGAAAAAATGATGCGTCTTAACGGCTATATTGACGTGCTTATTCCACGAGGCGGTGCTGGCCTTATCAGAACAGTTGTTATGAATTCAACTGTACCTGTAATTGAAACAGGCGTTGGCAACTGCCATATCTTCGTTGACGAAAGTGCAAAGCTTGACACAGCACTTGATATAGTTATAAATGCAAAAACACAGCGTCCTGGCGTTTGCAATGCGTGTGAAAGCCTTCTTGTTCATAAAAACATTGCAGAAGAATTTATACCTATGGTGACAAAGGCTCTTATGGACAAGAATGTTGAAATAAGAGGCGACGAAACATTTGCCGGCATGGTTGAAGGTGTTATTCCTGCAACAGATGCTGACTGGAGCACAGAATTTATTGACTACATCATTTCTGCAAGAGTTGTGGACAGTATTGACGAGGCCGTTGAACATATCAGAAAATACGGCACACATCATAGCGAAGCCATCGTTACAGAAAACTACACAAATGCTCAGCTTTTCTTAAACAAGGTTGATGCTGCGGCAGTTTATGTAAATGCATCAACACGCTTTACAGACGGCGAACAGTTTGGCTTCGGTGCAGAAATCGGTATCAGCACACAGAAGCTTCACGCAAGAGGACCTATGGGTCTTAAGGAACTTACAACAACAAAATACATTATCTACGGCAACGGCCAGGTAAGAAAATAATAATTACAGCCTATGAAACCATAGGCTGTTTTTGTTCTCAAAGAGCCTAAAAACCTTGAAAAATGGGCGAAAACCCATGAATCACCATATTGACAAATGGTGATTGGTTTGATATCATTTAGCGTGGAGACTCGGCTTTTGTGGAAAGTCTGTCAGGGAGAATGCGTCGGCGACTGAAAGCGCGTTTGAGATGAGTAGTAAGTTCGGGAACACTCTGATGTAAGTAAAACTTTATACAAAAAGAGGATACATTTGTATCAATGCGGGTGGCACCGCGGGTTAATTTTGTTGGCTCGTCCCGGGAATATTATTGTAATATTCCCGGGATTTTTTATTTTCACCATTCTATAGGAGGTTTTGTTATGTATAGAACATTATTCTGTAATGACATATGCGACAAACATGTTGGCACTACTGTTCAGCTTGCCGGCTGGGTTGATGTTGTTCGTGACCACGGCGGCGTTATGTTTATCGACTTACGTGATTATACAGGCGTTACACAGGTTGTTGTAAATAATGAGGAATTACTTAAAAATGTAAACCGTGAAACAGTTATTTCTGTAAGCGGTATTGTTAAAAAGCGTGCTGAAGAAACAGTAAATGAAAAGATTGCAACAGGTCAGGTTGAACTTGTGGCAGATTCACTTCAGATACTTGGAAAAAGCCGTAATATGTTACCATTTGATGTAAGAACATCACACACAAACAAGGACGAACTTCGTCTTAAATATCGTTATCTTGATCTTCGTAATCCAAAGAACCACGATAACATCGTAAAAAGATCAAAAATTATCCGTTATATGCGTGACAAAATGGAAGAGAAAAACTTCCTTGACATACAGACACCTATCCTTACTGCTTCTTCACCTGAAGGTGCTCGTGACTTCCTTGTTCCAAGCCGTAAGCACCCAGGCAAGTTCTATGCACTTCCACAGGCACCACAGCAGTTCAAACAGCTTCTTATGGTGTCAGGCTTCGACAGATACTTCCAGATAGCACCTTGTTTCAGAGATGAAGACGCAAGAGCAGACCGTTCACCGGGTGAATTCTATCAGCTCGACTTTGAAATGGCTTTTGCTACACAGGAAGAAGTTCTTGAAGTGTGCGAAGATGTAATGTACAACACATTCAGAGAATTTTCTGACAAGAAAATTACTCCAAGACCTTTCAGACGTATCACATACGCTGATGCAATGATGAAATACGGTTCAGATAAGCCAGACCTTCGTAACCCACTTATCATCTGCGACCTTACAGCATTCTTTGCAGATGTAGATTTCCCTGCATTCAAGGGCAAACCTGTAAGAGGTATCGTTGCTGACTGTAAGGGCAAATCAAAGAAATTCTTTGAAGACTCATTAAAGTTTGCTACATCAGCAGAAGTTGGCCTTGGCGGTCTTGGTTACATCACACTTAAAGAAGGCGTATTTGCAGGTCCTATTGCAAAATTCTTAAGTGATGAAAAGAAAGCCGAAATTATTGAAATTACAGGCGTTAAAGAAGGCGAAACACTTTTCTTCATCTGTGATGACAAGAAAAATGACACAGAAAAGAAAGCTGGCCACATCAGAAGCTGGCTTGCAAGAAAAGAACAGCTTGACTTAATCAAAAATGACTCATTCGAATTCTGTTTCATCGTAGACTTCCCAATGTACGAAGTTGACGAAGAAACAGGCGATATGATCTTCACACATAACCCATTCTCAATGCCACAGGGCGGTATGGAAGCACTTCTTGGCGACGATCCAACAGAAGTACTTGCATATCAGTATGACCTTGTATGTAATGGTATCGAACTTGCATCAGGTGCTGTTCGTAACCACGACATCGACATTATGAAGAAAGCATTTGAAATTGCTGGTTATTCAGAAGACGAATTAAAGAGCAGATTCAATGCCCTTTACACAGCATTCCAGTATGGTGCGCCACCACACGCAGGTATGGCTCCTGGTATCGACCGTACAGTTATGCTTCTTACAGACGAAGAAAAGATTATTGAAGTTATTGCATTCCCGCTTAACGGTAATGCACAGGACCTCTTACTTGGCGCTCCAAGCGAAGTTACAAACCAGCAGCTTGAAGACGTTCACCTTCTTGGCAGCACAAATGCACTTGCGGCAAGAGGCACAACTGTAGGCGGCGGAAACAAGGCACGCAGCGAAAAGAGAGCAACTTTCTCAAATGCACAGCAGCTTAATCAGCTTGCACTTACAGAAAAAGAAGATGAAGATATGCAGAACATTTTCAAGATGATGAAGGCGCACGAAGATGCACTTAAAGATATCGATACAGAAAATGTTGAAGAAATGATTTATGTAATGCCAATGACAAACGTACTTCGTGAAGACGTAAGAAAACAGAACTTTGCCAGAGAAGACCTTCTTAAAGGTGCTCCTGAACGCAGCGAAGATAGCTGGCAGGTTCCAAGACTTGTAAAGTGAGGTGCTTAAGATGAACTATTATTCAGTAAAATTATCCGATAAAGGAACAATAGCAGTTGACGATACAATTCTTGTAAAAGGTGCGCAGACAACTGCAGGTTCACGTATATTAGAAGGCTTTGAGCCATTATTCGGTGCCGAAGCAGTTACAAGACTTGAAAATGCGGGTTATGTAATTGCAGGCAAAACACACGTAGGCGAGTTTGGTCTCGACCTTGTGGGCGAATTTTCATACTATGCTGAAAAGGCTGAAACACTTAAGGGCGCAGCGGCAGAAGCGGTTAAGGCTGGAGAAGTTAAAGCGGCTCTCGGTGTTGATATGAACGGTGCAACACGCCGTGCAGCAGCACTTTCAGGCGTAGATTTCCTTAAACCAACATACGGTACAGTATCACGTTACGGTATCGTTTCATGTGCATCATCAGGTGAACAGATGGGTGTTTATGCTGCAGATGCAAAAGGCGTTGCTGAAGTTATGGGCATAATTGCAGGCCATGACGAAAAAGACGGCACAAGCCTTAAAACAGAAAAATATGCTTACGTTACAGATGAAGATGTAAAGGGCAAAAAGGTTTGCGTTGTTAAAGAGCTTCTTGCAAAGGCAGACGAAAAGGTTGCAGCTTCTGTAAAAGCATATGCTGAAAAACTTGCTGCACAGGGTGTTGAAGTTGAAGAAATTTCACTTGATATTTTTGACAATGCAAACACAACATGGCAGATTCTTATGACAGCTGAAACTTGCAACAACGTATCACGTTATGACGGTGTTAAGTTTGG
>JAFYQL010000038.1 GCA_017547125.1 Bacillota bacterium | reverse complement strand
GCACGGATAGCAGCCTCTGCTATGGCTTCGCTGCCTTTCCAAATTTCACGTTTCATAGATAGGTCAACTCCTTCTCAATCTTATTCGATTGTAATTATCGAATCCGGACACATTTTTGCACAGCTGGCACAGCCAACACACTGGCTTTCATCAATACAAGTTGCAGGACGGTAGCCCTTAAGGTTAGTTGTATTGTCCAGGGCAAGAATGTTTTTTGGACAAGCAGCTATACATAATTCGCAGCCTTTGCAGCGGTCACGTAAAAATGTTAAATGAATAGCCATAATAAAGTCCTCCTTTCAGTTTACATTTCCCATGGTTTTTTCATAAAAATATCTATAGGAAAATAAGGTTCCTCCAACTCAGGAAGTTCCTCTATAAAATCCCTACTTCCCGTATGGCATACAACAGGAATACCTGTCTTTTCCGATACTTCTTTTGTCAGTTCAGCCCCATCAAGTATGTCTTCCTTAACAGTTCTGTCGCAGAAATGAGTATTGTTGATTATATAATCAATCTTCATTCCTGAAGTAAACTCTATGTTTCTTATATACTCAATGGCATTTTCCACAGTGTTTGTCTGCGGTCTGTTGGCATTCACCACACAAAGCACAGCAATATCTTCGCTGTCAAGCTTATGCTTGTATCTTGCCAATACTCTTGCACCCGACGGGTCACCTCCCACATCAAGCACGCCATTATATTCTTCATTATCAAAAAGCAGCGCAACCTCAGGCGAAATGGCCGGAATGTCCGCATCTATAAAGTCCTTTGCACTTGCAATAAGCTTTATGCCTTTTTCTTTAAACATCTCCGCACATTCTCTTGATCGGAAATATGGGTCAACAATATCAAGGTCGGCAATGGCTGTCTTTTTTCCTTCTTCAGCAACCTTCAGTGCAAGATTTATTGCCACCTCAGTTTTTCCGCTTCCAAAGTGCCCCACAACTATCATCAGTCTGTGTTTCTGCCACCATTTTTCATTTGTTTCCACGGTAAAATCACATCCGTTTCTTCAAAGCATCATAAAATCACATATACATTTTACAATTTATTTCTGTCAATTAAAACCTTTCAAAATAACGAAAAGCATTTTTCACCTATAGTAAACCTACACAAAAAAATGCTCTTTTACATATACAAATAGCCACTTTTTTGTTCTATTTACCACAAAAGAAGTGAAATTGCATTTGTTTATTATGCAGAATATCATTTTTTCAGAGACATCATATTGACTTTATAGACATCATACGTCTATAATAATTATATATGTATGCAATAATTTTGTAAACCATTTTTTTACATTTCCAGGAGGGATATATATGGCACATTATTTCCAGGCACTTCCAAGCTATACAGTAGGCGATGATGCTTACAACGATATACCAAGAGTATGCGAAGCATACGGTACAACAGCAGTTGTTATCGGCGGCAAAAGAGCTATGGCTGCTGCAAAAGATTACCTTATCGAAGCATTAAAAGATTCAAAAATTGAAATTCTCGACTTTGTTTGGTACGGCGGCGAAGCATCATTCGAAAACGGCGATGCTCTCATCGAAAACCCAACTGTTCAGAAAGCAGATATGATTTTCTCAATGGGCGGCGGCAAATGTGTAGACTGTATCAAATACGTTTGCTACAAACTCAACAAACCACTCTTTGCACTTCCAACTATCGCCGGCACATGCGCACCTGTTTCATCAGTTGCAGTTATGTACTATCCAAACGGCGTTATGAAAGAAACATACCAGTTCAACCATACTCCACCAAAGCACGTATTCATCAACACAAGAGTTATCGCAGAAGCTCCTGATGTATACCTCTGGACAGGTATCGGCGACACAATGGCAAAACATTTCGAAACAACACTTGCAGCTCGCGGCAGAGACCTTGCTCACGGCGACGCATTTGGTGTTGCAGCTGGTATCCAGTGCTACAAACCACTCGTTAAATACGGTGCAAAAGCTCTTGAAGACTGCAAGAACAACACACCATCATTCGAACTTGAACAGATCTGTCTTTGCAACCTTGTAACAACAGGTATGGTTTCAAACTTCATCGACTTCTCACTTAACAGTGCTATCGCTCACTCACTTTTCTATGGATTCACAGTTCTTCCACAGATCGAAGAAAGACATCTCCATGGCGAAGTTGTATCATACGGCGTACTTGTACAGCTTATCTATGACGGACAGTATGACAAACTTGATGAACTTTACCCATTCTACAAGTCAGTTAAACTTCCTACAAAACTTGCTGATATCGAAGTTACAGTTGACGAACTTGCTCCAGTTCTTACAAAAACTCTTGAAGTTAGAGACGTTAAGAATGCTCCATACGAAGTTACAGCTGAAAAACTTCTTGAATCTATTCTTGAACTTGAAGAATACAACAAAACACATTGATAATTTCCCAATTTTTACCCCCATATAATAATAGATAAAAATAAGAAAAAGCGATGCATCAGCATCGCTTTTCTCTTTATGTTTTAATTTTTATCTTATACCGTATTTTTCAATGATGTAGTCCATATCCTTGTCGCCTCTGCCTGAAAGGTTGATAAGAACTGAACCCTTGCCCATTTTCTTTGCAAGCTTGATGCCGTATGCAACCGCGTGTGCACTTTCGATAGCAGGAATAATACCTTCAAGTCTTGAAAGTTCATAAAAAGCATCGATTGTGTCATCGTCGTTGATTACGTCATATTTAACTCTGCCAATGTCGTGAAGGAATGCATGTTCAGGACCTGATGAAGGATAGTCAAGACCACTTGCAACTGAGTAAACAGGAGCAGGATCACCATTTTCATCTTTAAGCATAAGGCTGTTGAAACCGTGCATAACGCCTTCTGTACCATACTGAAGTGAAGCTGCGTGGTCGCCGAGTGTTGTGCCTCTGCCAAGTGGTTCAATACCATAAATATCAACAGGGTCGTTAAGGAAGCCTGCAAACATACCAGCCGCATTTGATCCGCCGCCCACACAAGCAACAACCGCATCAGGAAGTTCCCCTGTCATTTCAATAAACTGTTCTCTTGCTTCAATACCAACTACACTCTGGAAGTCACGAACCATCATAGGGAATGGATGTGGGCCAACTACTGAACCAATACAGTAGATAGCGTCTTTGTATTCCTTGCTGTATGCAGCAAATGCAGCGTCAACTGCTTCTTTAAGTGTAGCAAGACCTTCTGTAACTTCAACTACGTTAGCACCGAGAATTTTCATTCTTGCAACGTTAGGAGCCTGTTTTTTGATGTCAACCGCACCCATATAAATGTCGCATTCCATACCAAAGTAAGCTGCTGCAGTAGCCATAGCAACACCGTGCTGACCTGCACCTGTTTCAGCAATTACTTTTTTCTTGCCCATATATTTTGCAAGAAGAACTTCACCCATACAGTGGTTTAATTTGTGAGCACCTGTGTGGTTAAGGTCTTCTCTCTTAACATAAAGCTGAACGTCTCCGTATTTGCCTGATAATCTTTCGAGATGAGAAATAGGAGTTGGTCTGCCCTGAAATTCTTTTC
>JAFYQL010000037.1 GCA_017547125.1 Bacillota bacterium | reverse complement strand
TCTGCTCTACCAACTGAGCTATCTGGGCACAACACTACGTATTATACGCATATATATAGTATTTGTCAATAGAAAAATACAAAAAATATAGTAAAAAAATAAAAATGCTTACCCGTTAGTCTTTTGTATGTGTCAGTATTGAGTTTTTTGAACAATACTTTTACATAGTAATACATTTACACAAAAAAATAAACCTGCAAAGTGAAATTTGCAGGTTTAAAGAATTATTTTTTAAGTTCTGTAAGAAGGTTCTTGAGTGCAAGATATGCTTCTTTTGGAAGACAGTCATAACCATCTTTGAATGTGTTTCTTGATTTGATAAATTCGCATCTGTCAGTAAGACGTGCTTTTAAAAGGTGATGGTAGTCGTGGTCGTTCATATCCGGAACGAAACCTTCGATTTCCATAATTTCAAGATTTGAGAAATTGCCCCAAGGCTTGAATTCTGCTCTGTCTTCAACGATAGCTTCGATACAGCCAAGTGTAACTTCCTTAGGAATCTTTTTGTCTACGAAGTGACCTGTGTTGAGGATGTAGCAATCTACGTTTCTGTCTTCAAAGAGTGCTTTGAATTTTTCGTAGTCGTTTACAAGTGGGTATGTTCTGAATGGGTTTGCATAGCTTTCAAATACAAGTGCATCAGGGTCTACGCCAGGAGCAAGTCTTTCTGCTGTTGTACGTTTTGTAGCAAGAGCGGCGCCCATAACTGATGAAAGAACAGAGCCGTTAACCTTAACGATAGGTGGCATTGATGGGTCTTTCATAAGCCAGAAGATAGCGTTAACAGGTTCTTCAAGCTTGTCAACTCTGTTTGGTGACCAGAGTTTGCTCTTGATAGCACGACCGTTACCGTTTCTGAGGTCTTCTGTAACGAGAACAACTCTGTTGTCTTCGTCAAGTGTTGCACCTACGTTCTGTACAGAAAGAAGGTATTTGTTGTCAGGGCTTGACATTGGGTAGTCCTGAGTTTTGTCAAAGTATGATGGTTCAAGGGCAACAGATGAAGCATTTTCTGATGAGATGATGAAAGCATCATCGTGAAGAACTGTTACATCGTATTTGCCGTCATGTTTAGCGTGTGTAATGGTTGATTTGCCTGAGCCTGAAAGACCGAATACACCAACAACAAATTTCTTGCCGTCAGCAAGGTTGTATCTCTTCTGACCGCCGTGGCATGATGCATAACCGTTTCTGTTTGCGATGCCCCATGCAAGTGTAAGAGTACCTTTTTTAAGTTCGCCGAAGTATCTCATACCAAGTACGCAAGCACAGTTGTGGTATGGATCAAAGAATGCAAGACCAAGTGGATAGTCAGGATGTGTCCAGTCAGGATCAGCGAAGAAGTAGATATCGCCTTCGTTGTTCATCTGTTTTGAGTATCTGTACATCTTTGTGTATTCGTCTGTGATGTACTGGAAGTTGAGAAGCCAGTTGTACATAAGTATTTCGTGGCCTTCAGGGATACAAAGGTGTGCTCTTACCATAAAGTCTGGGTCAAGACCGATGTATGCCTTTGTGTGATAAAGCTGTTTATGTCTTGCTGCGTAGATAGCATCTCTGATTTCGCCGCAGATTTTTTTAACGTCAACGCCTGGTTCGCCTGCAATTCTTCTTGCAGCAGCAGTTCTGCCTGTTACTGCGCCGTCATTGAAAAGAAGAACTCTTGCTTCTTCAGGAAGACCTATTTCTTCCGGTCTTTCAACGTGAAGATCTGTGATAACAACGCCTGGTGTTTTGCAGGCAAGTTCATAGCTCTGTTTAAGTGTTGTGATTGTTGTTACGTTGTTTCCGTAGAATGCTGATTCAATAGTTGTTCTTGCCATAGAGAAAATAGGACTATGAATACCTATTTCATCCCAGCTGAATTTTGCTTTAGTTGCCAATGTGATTCCCTCCAGTGATTAGATATTGTTAAGCATGTTTTCAAGAATAACACTTGAATTTTTAACTGCTATTTTTGTAAATTCTTCAAAGCTCATGTCTGCCTGTTCGTCAGCCTTGTCTGAAATTGAACGGATTACAACAAAAGGCATTTTGTTGAGGTGGCAAACGTGTGCAATTGCTGCGCCTTCCATTTCGGCACAGTATGCTTCAAAGTGTTTCCAGATTTTATTTTTAGCTTCTGAAGAAGCAATGAACTGGTCGCCGCTGGCAACAGGACCTGTAAATACAGTCTGTCCTTCAAGCTTGCTGCCTGCTTCAACGGCTTTTTTGATAAGCTCTTCGTCTGCTTTGAAAATGCTTGTATCCATACGAGGAATAACACCAAGAGGGTCGCCAAGCGGTGTTACGTCCATATCGTGCTGCACTGCCTGTGTTGAAACAACGATGTCGCCGATGTTAAGCTCTTTGTAAACTGCGCCTGCAACGCCAACGTTGATAACACAGTCAACACCAAAGTGGTCGATAAGTGCCTGTGTGCAAGCTGCTGCGTTAACTTTTCCGATACCGCATTTAACTATAATTACGCTGTTGCCTGCATATTTACCGATGTAAAAATCAAGGCCAAGCATATTTTTAACTGAAACTATTTCGGCTAAATCTTTCATGAATGCTACTTCTTCGTCCATAGCACCGATAATGCCTATTGTTCTCATTATATCACTCCTATCATAAGCCCGAAATCTGTGCATTTTTAAGCACAAAAGTCTTTGCTGTGAAAACAAAATATTATTTGTATCTTAGCACATTATTGTGTTAATATACAATAGTAAATGGGTACTATTTGAATAAAAATTGCATCAGAGCCATATATTTTTATACCATTATATAAAGAAGTGGTGGATATAAGGCCTGTTGTATTGCTTACGGCAAATTTTGATGTACAAAACGACATTTACACCCTTAACCATAAATACTGCCGTATAATAGAAAAATGCGGTGCAGTGCCGGTTATTGTGCCTTATACAGATACGAAAAATATGGAATATTTGCTGAAGAAGGCATCGGCCGTACTTCTGACGGGAGGCGGAGATGTTTCGCCGCAAATTGCCGGTATAGACCAGGCAGTTTTCAGCAGAAATTGTAATGGCAGAAGGGATAGTTTTGAGATAAAACTGTGCAGATATTGTTACGGCAAAGGCATATCTGTTATGGGTATATGCCGCGGAATGCAGGTGATGTGTGTCGCTGCAGGCGGAAGTATATACGAAGATATAAGTCTTTTTTCAAAAACCGCCAATAGTCACATTCAGACTATAGACAAAAAACTGCCGTCGCATAAGGTGTATGTGAAACGCAAATCCATTTTGCACAGAGTTGTGAAAAAAGATAGTATTTATGTCAACTCGCTTCATCATCAGTGCATCAGAGACTGTGGCTTTCTTACTGTTTCGGCAAAGAGCAAAGATGGCCTTGTCGAGGCAGTTGAAGGAAATAAAAAGGCTTTGTATATGGGCTTTCAGTGGCACCCGGAGCAGTGCTTTTATGGTGGATATTCGGAAAAGATATTTAAATTTTTTATAGATAACTGCAGATAAAACGGAGGAAAAGATATGAATTTTTCAGTTGGAGATGTTGTTCAGATGAAAAAATCTCATCCTTGCGGAAGCAACGAATGGGAAGTTTTAAGAACAGGCATTGATTTCAGAATTAAATGTATGGGCTGTGGACATTTGGTAATGCTTTCAAGAATCAAGTTTGAAAAGAGCGTTAAAAAAGTAGTTAAGAAGGCGGATGCAGATGAAGAATAAAAAATTGCTTGTCTGTGCTATGATTGGTGCACTTGTCCTTAGCGGATGCGGTAAAAAGGCCGAAACTGCATCGGATGAATCTGTGCAGAAAAGTGAAGTTTCTCAGAAAACAGAAGAAATTATTGAAAATGAGCCTGAACTTTCAAAGGCTGAAATGATGCTTGAGGAAATGACACTTGAAGAAAAGGTTGGGCAGATGTTTTTTGCCAGATTTCCGCAGGAAGATGTGCTTGGACAGATAGAAAACTATCACACAGGCGGATATATAGTTTTTGGCCGTGATTTTGAAAATTCTGATCCACAAAGCTTCAGGGCTATGATAGATGAATGTCAGGATGCATCTGATATACCTATGCTTATAGGTGTTGATGAAGAGGGTGGCATTGTTGTGAGAGCAAGCAAATACCCTCAGTTCAGAAAAAGTGCATTCAAATCACCTCAGGACCTCTATGCTGAAGGCGGAATTGAAAGAATTGCTGAAGATGCAAGGGAAAAAAGTGAGTTTCTTAAAGACCTTGGCATCAATGTAAACCTTGCGCCTGTGGTGGATGTGTCTACTGACAGTAGCAACTATATATACGGAAGAACATTGGGAAAGGACGCGCAGGAAACTGCTGAATATGCCGTTGCAGTTACAAAGGCTATGAACGAAAGCGGTATGGGCAGCGTGCTTAAACATTTCCCGGGTTATGGTGCAAACCTTGATACCCACGAAGGCAAGAGTATAGACTCAAGAAGCCTTGAATATCTGAGCGAAAATGACCTTGTGCCTTTTGCAAAAGCCGTGGAAAATGGTGCAAAGGCTATACTTGTTTCACACAATGTGGTTGAAGCATTTGATAAGGAAAACCCTGCAACACTTTCTCCTGATGTGCACAAGTTTATACGAAGCGGACTTGGTTTTGACGGAGTCATAATGACTGACGACCTTGAGATGGGTGCTATGGGCGAATATAGCATAGAAGATGTTGTGGTTATGGCTGTAAAAGCGGGCAACGACATGATAATAACAAGCGACCTTGTGGTGCATCATATGGCTATTGTTGAGGCTGTGGAAACAGGCGAAATAGACGAAAAAGTTATTGATGAAGCGGCACTTAAAATACTTCAGTGGAAAATTGAATTAGGAATTATAGAATAAAAATGCAACCCCAATATATTGTGTCAGGTACAATGTGTTGGGGTTATATTTTGTGTATAAAGTACATAAAAGGGGACATCCGTGTACAAAAAAGCACAAGTGATTTTCTGTCGAAAACAAAAACTTTGTCAATAATCAAAAGATACAAATTTGAGACGGAAAAATGCTTTGATTTTTATGTAACATTTCGTAGTGTTCTCTATTGATAAAACAAGGGGCTTTCTATACAATATATAGTACGCGGGTTATGATTTGTAACACAATATAGTGTGTTACAAATCATGAACAATACACAATATCTAGTTAATAAATATGACGATATATAATTTAGTAAGCAGGAGATGAGGTCATGAAGATTATCAAAAGAAGCGGAACTGAAGTTGGTTTCGATTTAAGTAAAATTACAGGTGCTGTAAGAGCAGCAAACAACGAAGTTGAAGAAAAAGACAGACTCACAGAAGAACAGATAATGACTATTTCAAATAACGTTGAGGCTATTTGCAATAGCAAAACTTACACACTTAACGTAGAAGAAATTCAGGACCTTGTTGAAAACG
>JAFYQL010000036.1 GCA_017547125.1 Bacillota bacterium | reverse complement strand
GTATTTGTAAACCTTGCAAATGACCCTGCCGTTGAACGTGTTTGTACACCTAAAATGGCCCTTACAGCTGCTGAATACCTTGCATTTGAACAGGGTATGCACGTACTTGTAATTATCACAGACATCACAAACTATGCGGATGCTCTCCGTGAAATTTCAGCTGCCAAGAAGGAAGTTCCGGGTCGTCGCGGTTACCCTGGCTACCTTTACACAGACCTTGCCACAATGTATGAAAGAGCAGGCAAAAAGAGAGGAATCGATGGTTCTATCACGATGATTCCTATCCTTACAATGCCTGAAGATGATAAAACACATCCTATCCCTGACCTTACAGGCTATATCACAGAAGGACAGATTATCCTCAGCCGTGACCTTTATAAGAAAGGCTTACAGCCACCGGTTGATGTACTTCCGTCACTTAGCCGTCTTAAAGATAAGGGTATCGGTAAAGGCAAAACAAGAGAAGACCATGCTGACACAATGAACCAGTTATTTGCTGCATATTCAAGAGGTAAGGATGCCAAGGAACTTATGGCTATCCTTGGTGAATCAGCACTTTCAGATGTTGACCTTCTTTATGCTAAATTTGCAGATCAGTTTGAAAAGGTTTATGTATCACAGGGCTTCAAAACTGACAGAACTATTGAAGAAACTCTTGAAACAGGCTGGAAACTTCTTTCCAAACTTCCAAAGAGTGAACTTAAACGTATTCGTGACGAATATCTTGAAAAATATATGCCTAAGGAGTGATAAGCTGTGGCAAGACTCAATGTTAATCCAACCCGTATGGAAATGACACGCCTTAAAAAACAGCTTAAAACTGCCACAAGAGGTCATAAAATGCTTAAAGACAAGCTTGACGAACTTATGAAACAGTTTCTTGAAATAGTTAAGGAAAACAAAAAACTTCGTCAGGAAGCAGAAAAAAGCCTTGAGGCTGCCTATAAAAGCTTTATCATTGCACGTGCGGTAATGAGCGAAGAATATATGGGCGAGGCCCTTATGATGCCAAAGCAGAAGGTAGTGGTTGATGTTTCAAAGAAGAATATTATGAGCGTAAATGTTCCTGTGTTCGACTTTAAAGCTGCTGACAGCAGAAGCGACATCTATCCTTATGGCTTTGCTTTCACATCAGGCGAGCTTGATACTGCTATGGAATCTTTTTCAGCTGCTATGGAGCCACTTCTTCGCCTTGCTGAAAGCGAAAAGACAGCGCAGCTTCTTGCACAGGAAATTGAAAAAACAAGAAGAAGAGTTAATGCTCTTGAAAACGTAATGATTCCTAACTATCAGGAAACTATAAAATTCATAGCCCAGAAGCTTGAAGAAAATGACCGAGCAACCACAACAAGACTTATGAAAGTTAAGGATATGATTGCTAAAAAGGCTATTGAAGAAAGAAGACGACAGGACGAAGCTGTTGGATAATGGTACAAAAACGGTGCAGAAAATACTGTGCCGTTTTTTGTTGCGTATAA
Source organism: Bacillota bacterium (assembly GCA_017547125.1). GTDB lineage: Bacteria > Bacillota > Clostridia > Lachnospirales > Anaerotignaceae > HGM11808. Next base: position 3,196 of record JAFYQL010000036.1, on the reverse strand, counting down.
AACAAAGCAAAGCTATAATAAAGTCACAGAGGTGATTATAAATGAGCGGAAAATGTGAAAACTGCAATTTTTATGTATATGACGAATATTATGAAGATTATGTGTGCGACCTTTATCTTGATGAAGATGAGCTTGTGCGTTTTATGAACAGAAAAAGCGATAGCTGCCCATACTGGAAACTTGATGACGAATACAAGAGTGCTGCAAGACAGTAAAGACTGAAAAAACAGTCTTTATTTTTTTGCGCCTAATCATAATTTCTTTGTTTTGAAAATATAAATTTATAAGAGAGAAACGGAGGGATTATGATGGACTGTCAGATTAAATATGAAAAAATAAAGGCACTTTTTCCTGCGGAAAGGGAAAGTATACAGACGGTGCTTGATGGAGACATTATTGTGCCGGATATAAAGCCTGATATGGATTACATAGTTGACTGCAAGGTTGATGCATATATCACAGACGAAAACGTGTATGAAGGCCGTATAAGCTTCAAGGGCAGGGCAGATGTGCAGATGATATATTATTCTTATGATGAAGAAAAGCTTTGCTCGCTTAAAACAAGCGTACCGTTTGAAGACTTTATAAGCGCTGAGAATGTCGATTTGTCTGATGTGGCGTATCTTTCACCTGTGGTGGAAAATGTTGAATACAGAATGCTGAACAGTCGAAAGGCCTATGTTAAGTGTATACTTGGTGTTGGTGCTGACATTCAGAAGATGAAACAACAGGAAGTGGCCGTATCTTGCGGATGCGAAAGCAATATTTTTGTTAAAACGAATAGTATCAATGCCAAAGAAACAGTTAGCATTGTAAGCAGTGCCATAAAAATAATAGAAGAACTTCATATCCCGTCATCAAAGGAAGAGGTTGATGAAGTATTGCTGACCGATGCAGTTGTTTCGTCGTGGGAGTGCAAAACGGCAGATGGCGGAATAAAGGTTTCGGGCAGAATAAAACTTGATATGCTTTATGCATCGGATACTGAAAACTCGGCTGAAACGGTAAGTTTTGATGTGCCTTTTGACGGGTTTATTGAAAGCCGCGGCGTAAGCCCAAAGGACAGTGTCTGTGGAAAAATATGGATTAAAAAGTATTCTGTTAATGTTTATACCGACAATGACGGCAGTGACAGAGCAGTGTCAGCTGACTTTGAAATGGGTATAAAGGCAGAAGTGATGAGCGAAAAAAATATTCTGGTCATTGAAGACGCCTATTCGGATAAGGAGTGCATTGATGCCGTAAAAGAAGACTTTGATTATATGATTATGGCGGGGAAAACAAAACCCGTGCCACAATAAAAGAAACACTTATGGCTGAAAATGACGAGATACTTAAGCTTGTATATGCTGACGGAAATATTTCCTATTGCGAGGCAAAGGCTGAGAAAAATATGGTGCTTGTAAAGGGCATTGCAGATGTTGATGTTATCTGTCTTTCAAAAAATGACAGAATGCCTTTTGCAGGTGTAAGTGGATCATTGCCTTTTTCTCAGGAGGTTGAAATGCTGTCGATTGATGAAAATGACAGTATTTTATATGATGTGCAGATAGAAAACATACAGGCAAATGTGCTTAATAACAGTGAGATTGAAGTTTCTGTAAATCTTTCTATTGATGTGTGTGCACAAAAGAACGAAAAAGGAGAAAACGTAAGCAAAATAGGAGAGTGCAAAAATGCTGCGGACACACCTTCGGCTGCTATCTATGTTGTTCAGAAAGGTGATATATTGTGGGATATTGCAAAAAGATACAGAACAAGTGTGGATTGTATTGTTGCCCTTAACAATATAGAAAACCCCGATCTGATTTATCCGGGACAGAAAATTCTTATTATGAAATCAATAGCATTATAAAGATGAGCATACCTTTTGGCATGCTCATTTTTGCTGTTTATTGACCTTGTAAAATAAACTTGGTATAATTTTTTTATCAAATACTGAAGAGGTTATGCTATGAAAAATCCGTTATTCCCAGATATATATATAAAGTCGATATACGAGCTTCCTTTGGAATACCTTGAAGAAAAAGGCATAAAGGTGCTTGCCTTTGACATAGACAACACCATTGCGCCATACGATGTGGCAGAGCCTGACGATTCGGCAGTTGAGCTTTTTGCGTATCTTAAAAAAAGAGGCTTCAGACTTATACTTCTTTCAAATAACCACAAGGAAAGAATCACTATCTTCAACCGAAAACTTAATGTCACAGCCGTGTACAAGGCAGGCAAGCCGAGCGGAAAGATACTTAAAAAGGTTGTTGAAAAAATGGGATATAAGGGCAGTGAAACGGCAGTTATAGGAGATCAGGTTTTTACTGATGTGTGGTGTGCTCATAACGTGGGCGGTATAGGCATTTACAGCCAGCCTATGTGTAATCGTGACCAGCTTATAACAAAGGTTAAAAGACCTGCAGATAAGCTTGTTATGGCCCTTTACAAAAGGAGAAAAGGCATATGAAGATAATTGATATATATAACGGAAAAACAAAGGCATACGGCATTATAGGCAATCCTATAGACCATAGCTTTTCGCCTGTACTTCAGAATACCATAGCATCTGTGTGCGGAGACAACTGCTCATACACAGGGTTCAATGTGGAAGTAGGCAATGTTAAAAAAGTTCTTGAAGGTGCCTTTGAACTTGGCTATCAGGGCTTTAATGTAACTGCACCGCACAAGGTTGAGGTTATGGGATGTCTTGAGGGAATAGATGAGGTTGCTGAAAAAATAGGATCGGTAAATACCCTTAAAAGAACTGAAAAAGGCTATAAGGGCTACAACACAGACATCATAGGCCTTGCAAAGTGTTTTGAGATAAACGGCTTTTCCATCGAAGGCGAAACAGTTATCATACTTGGTGCAGGCGGTGCATCAAAGGCGGCAGTTGTTATGGCGGCTGAGAAAAAAGCCGGAAAAATATACATCATAAACCGTACTGTTGAAAAAGCAGAAGCACTTGCTGAAAGTGTAAGAAAGCACTACGACTGTAAAATATATGCTGCAGGCTATGATAGCCTTAAATCAATAGAAAACTGCAGCTATGTTATAAACACAACCTCAGCCGGCATGGGCAAGGGCAATGGCACATCTGTTATTGAAGATACAACATTTTTTGCAGACAAAAAGGCAGTTGTTGACATAGTTTATGTGCCTTGGGAAACAAAGCTTCTTGCTGATGCAAAGGAAAAAGGCTGCG
>JAFYQL010000035.1 GCA_017547125.1 Bacillota bacterium | reverse complement strand
ATTCTTGGTTTTGGTCTTTACAGTGCCTATGACCACGTTATAAAGCACAAGTATCTTGGCACAAGCCTCAAGTCAAGCATCATCGGCAAGGGTGTTGTTGAACTTCTTGAATGGGCAAGAAAGCCTATGGTTGATGCTCTTAAGACTAGCAAGAGATTTGATGCGCCTGAAAGAATTGAAACTCTTGGTAAATATGCCGAGCCTATAGTTTCTCTCTGCAATCAGACCGGCGAAGGCTGGTTTCTTACAGGCGAAATGATGGAGCTTATACATACAGGTGCAAGAAATATTGTATGTACACAGCCGTTTGCATGCCTTCCAAACCATATTGTTGGCAAAGGTGTTATTAAAGAACTTAAAAGATATAATCCGTTGGTTAATATTGTTGCTATTGACTATGATCCGGGTGCAAGCGAGGTAAATCAGCTTAACCGAATTAAGCTTATGATGTCGGCGGCGCACAAAAATCTTCTGTTGGAAGACAGAGAAAAGGATAAAATACCGCGGGATGTATAAAATGATATCAGAGGTAGTACTAATGTGAAAAAATAACAAAAAAGAGATTTCTTTGGCAAAAAGAAGTCTCTTTTTTTATACAAAGTTTACAAAAGTAAATATTGTGTAAATTTCGGGGCTTATAAATTTGACTAGTGGATGAAATAAAAGTAAAATGTTTTCATGTGAATACATAAAAAGGGAGGGCTTTAAATGAAAAAATTCACAACATTTTTAATGGCTGCAGTTATGACTATGGGCCTTACAGCAACATCATTTGCAGGTACTCACGTTGTTCAGGAAGGCGAATGGCTTTCAACAATCGCACCTAAATATGACACAACATGGCAGAATCTTGCAGAAACAAACAAACTTGCTAACCCAGATCTTATCTATCCAGATCAGGTTCTCCAGGTTCCAGACAAGGGTACACCAGCTCCAGCAGGTTTAGCTCTTGAAGATCTTTCAATCTACACAGCAGTTCAGGATGGCGCAGACATCGACTTCGCTCCTGGCGTAAAAGACTACGAATTTGGCGTACAGAGCGACATTTACGGCGTTAAAGTAGTAGCAACAGCTCCAGAAGGCGCAACATTAACAATCAACGGTGAAGAAGCTGAATCAGGCGTAGCTAAAGTAGTAGCTATCGATGGCAGCTATGCTAACTATGACGTAGTTCTTGAAACACCTATCGACGTAGTAGTTGAAAAAGACGGCGAAAGCGCTGAATACACAATCAACGTAGTAAGAGACTGCGATACAGCTGCATACGCACTTTTCGAAGAACTTACATACACAGACGCTGAAACAGGCGAAACAATTCCTTACATGCTCTATGTTCCATCAAACTATGATGCAAGCAAAGAATATCCAATCGTTCTTGCTTACCATGGTTCAGGTCAGAGAAGCCAGACAACAGACATGGTTCTTAAGAGATACCAGATGGCTACAGTATGGGCTAAAGACTCAGAAGCAGGCCACAACGAATGTATCGTTCTCGCTCCTCACTGTGCAACAGCTGATGGCAACGAAAACTGGACAACACTTATGCAGTACAGAAATGGCTTACACGACAACTCATTTGACGCTATGCCAAAACTTACAGCATCATACAACCTTCTCCTTGACGTAATGGATGAATACTCAGTTGACGAAGACAGAGTATACATGACAGGTCTTTCAGCAGGTGGTTTTGCTACATACACACTCGCTATTGAACATCCAGAAACATTCGCAGCTCTTGCTCCAGACGCAGCAGGTGCTGACCCAGCTAAAGTAGCAGCTATCGCTGACATCCCTACATGGATTTTCCACGCAGAAGATGACCCTACAGTAAACGTAGATGAATACCTTGTTCCTACTCTCAACGCTCTTGATGCAGCAGGTGCAAACTACAAATTAACAATGTACAAACCAGGTACAGTATTTGGTACATCAGCTCACTTCTCATGGGTACCAATGTATGCTGACAAAGAATTCAGAGATTGGTTATTCGCTCAGAAAAAAGCTCCAGCAGCAGCTCCAGCTCCAGTTGTAGAAGAAAAAGTTGAACTCGTTGACCTTTCAATCTACACAGCAGTTCAGGACGGCAAAGACATCGCTTTTGCTCCTGCAACAACAGGTTATGAATTTGGCGTACAGAGCGACTGCTACGGTGTTAAAGTTGTAGCAACAGCTCCAGAAGGCGCAACAGTAACAATCAACGGTGAAGCAGTTGAATCAGGCGTAGCTAAAGTAGTAGCTATCGACGGCAGCTATGCAAACTATGACGTAGTTCTTGAAACACCTATCGAAGTAGTAGTAACAAAAGGCGAAGCTAGCAAAGCTTACACAATCAACGTAGTAAGAGATTGCGATACAGAAACATACGCTCTTTTCGAAGAACTTTCATACACAGACGCTGAAACAGGCGAAACAATCCCTTACATGCTCTATGTTCCAACAACATACGATGCAAACAAAGAATATCCATTAGTACTTGCTTACCACGGTTCAGGCCAGAGAAGCCAGACAACAGACATGGTTCTTAAGAGATACCAGATGGCTACAGTATGGGCTAAAGACTCAGAAGCAGGCATCAACGAATGTATCGTTCTCGCTCCTCACTGTGCAACAGCTGACGGCAACGAAAACTGGACAACACTTATGCAGTACAGAAACGGCTTACACGACAACTCATTTGACGCTATGCCAAAACTTACAGCATCATACAACCTTCTTCTTGATGTAATGGAAGACTACTCAGTAGACGCTGACAGAGTATACATGACAGGTCTTTCAGCAGGTGGTTTCGCAACATACACACTCGCTATTGAACATCCAGAAACATTCGCAGCTCTCGCTCCAGACGCAGCAGGTGCTGACCCAGCTAAAGTAGCAGCTATCGCTGACATCCCAATGTGGATTTTCCACGCTGAAGATGACCCTACAGTTGCAATCGCTGAATATCTTGTTCCTACACTTGATGCTCTTGATGCAGCAGGTTCAGATTACAAATTAACAATGTATGCTCCAGGTACAGTATTTGGTACATCAGCTCACTTCTCATGGGTACCAATGTACGCTGACAAAGAATTCAGAAACTGGTTATTCGCTCAGAGCAAATAATTTCTAAATTCAAAAGTATATAACTTTTATAAAGCCGACAGACATTATGTCTGTCGGTTTTTTATATTGCCTCAATAAACTTTTTTTTCTTGACGTGAAAAAATACCACTTCTATAATTGAATTGTAAATATAGTATTTTAAGGTTATATTGTTTAAAAATATGGCATATAAATATAGGGGAGGAATTAAGATGCTCGATTTTAGATTTGCTGATGCTGCTACATTTGAAAAAACTGTAGAATTCAGACGTGAATTCCATAAGTATCCTGAAGTTGGCTGGAATGAATACCGTACAACTGCAAGAATTGCAGAAGAAATGGAAAAACTGGGATACGAAATTCATTATGGCAAAGAAATTATTGATGAAAAAAGCCGAGTAAGCCTGGTGCAGATTGATGAGTATAGTGTGCTTATCGACAAGGCTGAAAAAGACGGCGCAAAGAGAGAGTATCTTGAAAAGGTAGACGAAAACTTTACAGGCCTTTGTGCTATCAAAAAATTTGGCAATGGAGGTCCTGTTACAATACTTCGTTTCGATATTGACGCACTTCCGGTTAATGAGCCTGAAAAAGATGCTCACAAGCCTTTCAGAGAAGGTTTTGCATCAAAGTACAAAGGATATATGCATGCCTGCGGACATGACTCTCACATCGCTGTAGGGCTTGGTATGGCTATGCTTATTGAGAATATGAAAGACCGTATAAACGGTGAAATAAGATTTATTTTCCAGCCGGCAGAAGAAGAATGCAAGGGCGGTATGTCTGTGGCTAACGGCGGTATGGCAGAAGGTGCTGACTACTATCTTTGCGGACATATGGGAATGAATCTTAATAAGACTGGTTTATTTGCTGCATCATGCTACGGATTCCTTTCTACAAGCAAGTTTAATGTCACATTCAAGGGTACGCCTGCTCACGCAGCCAACTCACCTGAAAAGGGCAGAAGTGCAATAAATGCTGCAGCAGCATTTATACTTGGTGTTAACTCAATTCCACGCCATAGCGAAGGAAACACATTTGTAAACGTAGGCAGAATTGAAGGCGGTACAGTAAGAAACGTTGTGGCTGAAAATGTTGTGCTTGAAATGGAAACAAGAGGTCTTAATAACGAGCTTAACACATATATGAAAGACAGTGTTCTAAGACTTGCTGAAGGCTGTGCAAAGATGTATGACGTAGAAATAAGCATAGAAGATGCCGGTGAATGCGGAAGTGCAGACTGCAGTGAAGAAATGCGCGATATGGTATTTGATATCGCTAAAGAAATAGGCCTTGAAGAAAGTATTAAGGAAATATATTTCGGTGCATCAGAGGATGCGATTTATATGATGAATGCCGTTAAGGAAAGAGGCGGAAAGTGCACATATATGATGTTTGGCAGCGAACTTGCAGCGCCTCATCATAACTGCGACTTTGACTTTAACGAAGAAACTATGCGAATAATGGAAGAAATCTATTGCAGATGCATTGAAAAATTGATGTGCAAATAAGGAGACTGGCAGATGATTAAAGAGTTTTTGGATTATAACGAAAAATTTGTTGAAGAAAAAAAGTATGAAAAATACATCACAACAAAATATCCGGACAAAAAAATTGCCATTCTTTCCTGTATGGATACAAGGCTTACTGAGCTTCTTCCTGCAGCCCTTGGTATTAAAAATGGTGATGTAAAAATCATCAAAAATGCCGGTGGTGTAATAAGCCATCCTTTCGACTCTGTTATGAGAAGCCTTCTTGTTGCAGTATTTGAGCTTGGTGTAACAGATATTATGGTTATAGGGCACACAGACTGTGGTGTTCAGCATATAAACGAAGAGTTTATGCTTCAGCACATGGTAAGACGTGGTATTGAACACGAAAAAATTGAGATGGCACGTTATTGCGGAATAAACTTTGACAAATGGCTTGAAGGCTTTGACAGTGTTGAAGAATCTGTTTCAGAAACTGTTGATGCTATTATAAGCCATCCGTTCATACCGCACGACGTAAGTGTATATGGCTTTGTTATGGATAGTGTAACGGGTAAGCTTACACCTATCAAATCAATAGAAAGAAAAAACAAAGAATAATAAATAAAACCTGAAGGATTATCCTTCAGGTTTTTTGTTTTAACGGATTTTTTCGTTGTACATCTGTCCCCATTTTTTCGCTGCATCAAAAGTATCTTTAAGGGCATAGCCTGTTTTGGTGAGGGTGTATTTTGCCTTCTCATTTTTGTCGACTGAAAGTATTCTTCCCACCAGACCGTGCTTTTCAAGAATATCTATGTGATGAAGTATATCTGAAACGGAAAAAGATGTGGCTTCAGAAAGCTCGTTTAAATTTTTTGCACCGTCAAGAAGTGCATCGATAATAGCAGCTGAATATTTGCCTGAGGTTTTTGAATAAAAGATTTGAAGTGGTGTTGTTTTCATAACTGTCACTTCCTTTCAGAATGTTTTTGTTATAAATATTATACCATTTGCTACAAATCTTAACAATAATGTATTTATATGCAGTTTGTGGTGAATCAAGTGAATTTTTATTGAAAAAAGATATTGCATTTTTTACTGATATAAGCTAAAATCGGATTTGTTGGTTGCGCGTATCGAAAAACTTGATTAAAACTGATATGCAAATAAAAAATAAAGGATGAGTTTTATGGAAAGAGAAAATTTAAAGTCACGTCTTGGTTTT
>JAFYQL010000034.1 GCA_017547125.1 Bacillota bacterium | reverse complement strand
TATTTATGGCAATTCCAGTATTTTTATGTGTCTGAAGCACATTGCATAGCATTTTCTGACTTTCAAGGGGCATGTCGCCGTATCCAGGAGAAAACCGCCTTGTAGCATAATATCCGTCAAACTCATCTTCTATATGTTTCTGCAGATTGTCGCAGACGTTTTCTATGGCCGAAGATGCACAGGCATCAAGTATAACTGCCTTTGCCATATCCCTTATCTGCATTTTTCTTATTTCAGTGTCTATCTCGCCACCAAGGGTTGCCGCCATAACCACACAGAAATTACACTCTTCAAGCAGTTTTTTTATGTCTTCGCCCTGAAGATTAAAAACAGTGTTTTTAAGGCAGAAATCCTCGTCCTTTTCAAGTTCGAACTTCTGATAAACATATTTTATCTGTGCCTTTTCAAAAACAAGACTGCTCATTTCTTCAATGGTCTTTGCAGTAAATTCATCTGCATCTTTGTTTTTGAATCCCAGATATCTCAAAACTTCTTTTTCATTTATTTTTTCAAGAAGACTCATACATTTCACCGCTCAATTAACAGATATAATTATATATATTTTACTACAAAAAAAGCCGTCTTTAAACATAAAGTTTAAGCGGCTTTCACGTCAGAATAAATTAAGAATAAAATTTGCTATGGTGCAAAGCATAAACCCAACTGCAACAGGCATAAAAAACGCAAAAGCGGTATATATAAAACTTCTTGTTTCTTTTTTTATGGTTGCAAGTGCCGTTGCACAAGGAAAATGACATATAGAAAAAAGTATGGTGCATACTGCCGTAATGTGTGTCCATCCATTTTGTGCAAGCACAGCTGCAAAGGCGCCCATATCGGCTATTTCTCCCACATTATTCATACCGCCCATACACATGAAAATAACAGGAAGCACAGTTTCATTTGCAGGAAATCCTATAAAAAACGATGCCAGTATTATTCCGTCAAGCCCCATTATCCTTGCCGGTGCATCAAAAAAATGTGCTATGTGCAGCATAAGCGGAGTTCCGTCAGCTGATATATTCTGCAAAAACCATATCAACGCCCCTGCAGGCATTGCAGCAGTTATAGATCTGCCCATAACAAAAACTGTTCTGTCAAGAATACTGCGGACAACTATCTTTTTTATCTGAGGTCTTCTGTAGGGCGGAAGTTCAAGAACAAAGGACGACACCTCTCCCTTAAGAAATGTTTTGGAAAGAAAAAGACTTGTCAGGATCATTATGCACACCGAAAGCACCAGAAACCCTACAACCGCAAGTGCCGTAAGAAAACCTTTTCCATCTGCTATAAACACCGACGACAATACTATAATCAGCGGAAATCTGCCATTGCATGGAATAAAATTATTTGTAAGTACGGCAATAAACCTTTCCCTTTTTGTGCCTATTATTCTGCAGTTTGTTATGGCGGCGGCATTGCACCCCAGTGCCATCATGCTTGTTATAGCCTGCTTTCCGTTAGCATTTACTTTTTTGAAAACGCCGTCAAGTGAAAATGCTATCCTCGGTAGAAATCCGCACTCTTCCAGAAAAGTAAAAAGCGGAAAAAACACTGCCATAGGCGGCAGCATAACCGACACCACAAATGACGTTGTACCATATATCCCGTCAAGCACAAGAGATTTTACTGCGGACGACACCTTAAGGACATCAAGAATACTCGAAAGCTTTACTCCGGCCAAAGAAAAAACAAAACCAAGAAACTGCGACGGATAATTTGCAAGCTTTGCCGTTATAAAAAACAGTATCGTAAGAAACAATATAATTACAGGTATGCCAAGCTTTGGCGAAAGTATAATACTGTCAATCTTTTTCTGAAACTCAAATCCTTTGTTATTTTTAACGCATACACTTCGGCAAATTTCTTCCGAAAGATGCATATAGCCCAGACTTCGTTCTTCTTCGCCTTTATGCATAATCTCTGCCTTGAAAGGATTTATACTTAAATCATTTTCAGAAATATCAAAGGCAGCCTCCCGCACTTTATCCACACCTTCGCCCTGGCGCGCACTTGTGCATATAACAGGTATTCCCAGAATATCCGAAAGTCTTTTTTCATCAATGCCAATGCCGTGCTTTTGTGCCTCATCCATAAAGTTAAGGCATAAAACCACATCATCAAACATATCCATGGCCTGCAAACATAAATTAAGGTTTCTTTCAAGGCAGGATGCATCGGCCACAACAATGACCATATCAGCCCTTTGGCTCAGTATATATTCCTTTGCAGCCTTTTCTTCGGCACTGTCGCTATAGAATGAATATATCCCGGGCAAATCCACTACCCTGAAGTTTTTTCCGCAAAATTCAAACTTACCCTCAGCACACTCAACTGTTTTTCCTGACCAGTTGCCAGTATGTTGTTTAAGGCCCGTCAGAGCGTTAAAAAGAGTGCTTTTACCCACATTAGGATTTCCTGCAAGTGCCACAACAAAGTCACTCATCACAGAGCCTCACGCTTATTTTATCGCTGCATTCCTGTCTCAATGCTATAAGTGTTCCCTTAATCATATATGCTCTTATGCCCTTCAGAAAAGAAGCATACATAGGCATCACGAATCTTTCCGGCATAAAGCCAAAATCGTAGAGACGAAGTTTTTCTTCTATCGGTGCATCAATTTTTTCTATAATGCACCTTTCGTTAAGCCCTGCTTCGCTTAATGATATATTCATTTTGTCAACTCCATAGTTTAAGGCTTAATATCAATATATTGCCGTCTGCCTATTATGTTACTGCAGTTGAAAATATTTTAAATTATGATAAAATCTTATTACCAAACAAGGAGATTTTTATGAACAAAGAAACTTACAGAAAAACTGCCGAATACATAAATAGCAGGCACAAACTAAAAAAAGCCGTTCAGCTTACCGAAAAATACTCATCAAAGCCAAGTATGGTGATTTTTTTCGGTATGCTTATATATCTTACACTTAAACTTGATGCACGTGTTTTTGCAGTAGGTGCAGTACCTCTTGCAGTTTTCATATTTGTCAGCATACTGCAGAAAAAACTGAATTTCACCCGTCCTTTTGAGGATATGAATTTTGAAAGTGTCGCGCCTCACAGTAAAGGAAACGGCTGCCCAAGCAGGCACGCCGCAAGCGGAACAATAATAAGCATGGCAGCATTCTATATCTGTATTCCATTGGGAATTATTTCATCTGTTTTTGCATTTATTGTATGCGCTGTCCGTATCATCACAGGTGTGCATTACATAAGAGATGTTATGTGGGGAATTATAATAAGCGTTGCTGCAGGATACATAGTATATTTCATAATATTATAAAAAAAGACGAAAACTCATTTTACATAAGTTTTCGTCTTTTTGTTTTTAAATAAAGTTTGCTTCAGGTTTTACATCTCTTGCCATAAGTTCCATTACGGCTTCTCTTGCATTTTTGTCTTCATAAAGCACTTTGTTTATAGCCACAAGTATAGGCATATCAACATTGTATTTTTCAGCAAGAAGACGTGCAGCCTTCGCAGTGTTTGCACCTTCAACTACCATATGGATTTCATCAAGTGTCTGTGCAAGTGTTTTTCCCTGACCCATAAGTATGCCTGCTCTTCTGTTTCTTGAGTGCATACTTGTGCAGGTAACAACAAGGTCGCCTACGCCTGAAAGACCCATAAATGTTTCAAGCTTACCGCCCATAGCAATACCAAGACGGCAAAGCTCTGCAAGGCCTCTTGTTATAAGTGCAGCCTTTGTGTTGTCACCAAAACCAAGACCGTCGCTCATACCAGCCGCAAGAGCAATTATGTTTTTAAGTGCGGCACCCATTTCTGTGCCAATCATATCGTCGTTTGTGTAAAGACGGAATGTTGCGTTGCTGAATTCTTCCTGAATCATTTTGGCTGTTTCAAGGTTTTCGCAGGCAATAACGCATACAGAAGGCACGCCCTTGCCAACCTCTTCAGCATGTGTAGGGCCTACCATTGTGCATACTTCACACTGAGGCACACAGTCTTTTATAACCTGTGAAATTCTCATAAGAGTGCTTTCTTCAAGCCCTTTTGAAACATTAACTATAACCTGGTTTTCATTGAAAAGGTGTGCAAATTTTTCCATGCTTGATCTTATGCTTTTTGATGGAATGGCATTTATTATAATGTCTGCGCCGCCAATCGCCTTTTCGATGTCTGTTGTTACAGTTATACTTTTTCTAACTTCTATTCCCGGAAGATATTCCTTATTTTCGCCGTCATCAATTATGGCCTGAGCCGCAGATTCTCTTCTGCACCAGATAGTTACATCGTGGCCATAGTTATCAAGCATTATAGCAAGGGCAGTGCCCCAGCTTCCAGAGCCTATTACAGATACTTTTTTCATACTAAGCCCTCCAAATTATTTAGTTTTTTTCTTGAAAAGGGTATTTTCATTTCCGGCAATTATTCTTTTGATGTTTGCTCTGTGCTGATATACAGCAAGTGACGCAAGAAAAGCTGTTATAATAACCACTTCTGCACCCGCATGAATAACTGCACTTAACACAGGAAGCATAACTATAAACATCAATGAACCCATTGAAACATAACCCTTTATTAAGATGCCGCCGATACCAGTCACTGCAGAAAGCCAGTAGATAGGGCTGATAGTTGCTACCATACAAAAACCCATGCCTATAGTTGAGGCAATACCCTTTCCTCCCTTAAAGCCAAGATAGAAAGGAAAATCGTGGCCAAGTATAGCGCCAAGACATCCATATAACCCCATAAGGTGACTCTTTCCGAAAACATTGTAGCAGATAACAAATGCAATTACAGACTTAAGGCAGTCACATAAGAAAGTGATGATGCCTGCTTTTTTGCCAAGTACTCTTAAAGCATTTGTTGTGCCAAGGTTTCCGCTGCCGTGCTGTCTTATGTCCACATTCCACATTTTGCCCACAAAATATGCAGACTGAAGGCAGCCCATACAATATCCTATTATCACACAGATAATTTTAGTCATTTATTCTTTCTCACCTTTCTCGCGAACTATGAAGTGAATAGGTGTTCCCGCAAAACCAAATGCTTCTCTAAGCTGGTTTTCAAGGTATCTCTTGTATGAGAAGTGAAGAAGTTCTTTGTCGTTAACGAAAATAACGAATGTAGGTGGTTTGATGCTTACCTGTGTCATGTAGTAAATTCTGAGCTGTTTACCCTTATCACTTGGTGGCTGCTGCATAGCCATAGCTTCAACAAGAACATCGTTAAGTACACCTGTGCTTACTCTCATTGCGTGGTTTTCGTTTACTACTCTGATTGTGTCAATAAGCTTGTTAACTCTCTGGCCTGTTTTTGCAGAGATAAATACTCTTGGTGCATAAGGCATATATGAAAGTTCATTGCCGATATCCTTAAGATACTGGTTCATTGTCTTATCATCTTTTTCAATAGAGTCCCATTTGTTTACAGCGATGATTGCTGCCTTGCCTCTTTCGTGGGCAATACCTGCAACCTTTGTATCCTGGTCTGTAACGCCTTCATTTGCATCAATAACAAGTACGGCAACGTCACATCTTTCTACTGCTGCAACTGCACGGATAATACTGAATTTTTCAATATCTTCTTTGATTTTGCTCTTTCTTCTGATACCTGCAGTATCGATAAATACATATTTCTGACCATCAACAACAATAGGTGTGTCGATAGCATCTCTTGTTGTACCCGGAATATCAGAAACGATAAGTCTTTCTTCGCCGAGAATGTTGTTTACGAGTGATGACTTACCTGCATTTGGCTTACCAATGATAGCAACTCTGATAACATCTTCTTCCTCAATTTCATCACTGCCTTCTGGAAAGTGTGATGTAACTGCATCAAGAAGGTCACCAAGACCAAGCATCTGACCTGCAGAAATAGCAATAGGATCGCCCATGCCAAGACCGTAGAATTCGTAAACATCAAGGTTTTCTCTTCTCATTTCGTCAACCTTGTTTACTGCAAGTACAACAGGCTTTTTGCTCTTTCTAAGCATATTTGCAACCTGCATATCGTCTTCTGTTACGCCCTGTTTTACGTCTGTAACAAATACGATAACGTCAGCTGTTTCAATGGCAATCTGTGCCTGAACAATAATCTGTCTTAAAATAATATCTTCTGCACCAGGTTCCATACCGCCTGTGTCGATAAGTGTAAATTTGTATTTAAGCCAGTCAACATCAGCATAAATTCTGTCTCTTGTAACACCAGGCTTGTCCTGAACAATAGAAATTCTTTCGCCTGCAAGTTTGTTGAAAAGTGTTGATTTACCAACATTAGGTCTGCCTACAACGGCAACTATAGGTTTTGCTTTTCCCATTTTTTCTCCTCCGTCTATTTTTTTATCGTCTTAGACGCATTTTACTCTTTTTTGCTTTAGGCTCACCGATAATTGATTTGATAAAATCACTTCCGCTGTCGCCTGATAT
>JAFYQL010000033.1 GCA_017547125.1 Bacillota bacterium | reverse complement strand
TATTCACATTTGTGTATAATCCGATTTGTGGCGAAATAGGCCATATATTATTCGACCCTGCGTTATAACATTATTTCCGGTGGGATTTCACGTGTATAGATGTGCTTTATGCAGGATATACCAACGAAGAAGCGGATAATGCTCTGGTGGAATCATTGGGCAGATATGACAACGTTGTTACGGCAAGTGCGGCAAATTTTGTGAGTGCAATGGTAACTGAAGATGACGGGTTATTTTATATAGATGACTATTATGTGGACAGTTACGATGCACCATTTGAAGAGCTTGCGGAAGTGACAACAACTGGACATATCAACGCAATGTATGATGTTGACGGTATAATGCGCCACGCTATACATTCGGTGGAATTGCCTGACGGAAATGTGATTTACAATTTTGGCTATGAAATATACAAAAAATATTGTGACTACCATGGTCTTGAGGCAGATGCAAATCCACCGGTGGATAAAAGAAATAACTGGTATATTTCATACAGCGGAAAACCTGGTGCATACTACGATGATTTTTCATTTTCAGACCTTATGAACGGCAATATTCCTGCGGAAATATTTGCAGATTCGGTTGTTCTTATAGGGCCTTATGCAACGGGGCTTATGGACCACGTTGTTACTGCCATAGAGCATTCGGAAGTGATGTATGGCGTTGAATATCAGGCAAATATCGTTGATGCATTCCTCAGAGATGAGTTTAAACAGGAAGTAAGTGATATACCTCAGCTTGTGGCACTTTTTGCAGCAACATTTATAATTACACTTCTTACATACAAGCAGAGAGTAAGAAAAAGCACATTATTGTGGCTGATAATTGTTGGTGGATATGTTGCGGCAGCGAAGATTTTCTATAATAACGGATATCTTCTTCATGCACTGTGGATACCTGCTTTTGCAACAATTATTTATGTGGCACTTATAGCATTCAATTATTTTAAAGCGTCAAAGGAAAGACGTTATATTACAAATGTTTTCAAACATTATGTAGCTCCTGAAATTGTAAACGAGCTGCTTAAAAATAAAGATGCACTTGAGCTTGGCGGAAAAATGACAGATATAGCATGTATATTTGTTGACATCAGAGGCTTTACACCTATGTCAGAGCTTCTTACACCGCCGCAGGTTGTTGAGATACTCAACAGATATCTCGACCTTACATCAAGGTGCATTATCAAAAACGGAGGCACACTTGACAAATTCGTTGGGGATGCCACAATGGCGGTCTTCAATGCTCCTTTGCCTCAGGAGGACTATATTTTCAAGGCAGTTAAAACAGCACTTGATATGGTGGAAGAGAGCAAAGCTCTCAGCGAAGAACTTCAGCAGAAGTTTGGCAGAACAGTACAGTTTGGTATTGGTGTACACTGCGGACAGGCTGTTGTAGGCAATATTGGTGCAGCTATCCGTATGGACTATACAGCCATAGGCGACACAGTAAATACGGCAGCGAGACTGGAATCAAATGCCCTTGGCGGACAGATATTGATAAGCCGTGCAGTGGCAGATGCCCTTGAAGGAAGAATAAGAGCAACTTCTTTGGGCAACAGTATTAAATTAAAAGGCAAATCCGAAGACTTTGAAGTTTTGTGTCTTGATGGCCTTATGGAGGAATGAGTATGAAAAAGGTTTTAGCACTTTCTATGACCTTGCTTATGGCTTTTGGTGCTTGCCAGACAGCTTTTGCCAATGCAACTAATGTTTCAATACTTGGCGAGCCTATGGGCATTTATAATGCTGACGGTGTTTTGCTTGTTGCAGACAGAAGTGACAATGTTATCTATCAGATTGAAGATGGAAAAACAAATGTTTACAGTGGCAAAAGTGCCGTTAAGGATATTTATGGCAATGCTTTGGGCTATTATTATGACGGCAGCAATGAAGAGGCATATTATGGCGATCCTTATGATATAACCTCTTATCTTAACGGATATGCCGTGACAGACAAGGAATTTAATGTTATACGTTATATCAGCGACTATAAGGTTTATACTATAGCTGGAAATGAAAATGCAGGTTACAAAGATGACAGTGGTGTGAAAGCAAGGTTTAACGGACCTACAGGCATCACAACAGATGATGAGGGAAACCTTTATGTGTCAGACACACAGAATAATGTTATCCGTAAGATTGACACAAAAGGCAGAGTAACAACATTTGCAGGCACAAAAAAAGAAGGATATAAAGACGGCGAAGTTAAAAAAGCAACATTCAATCAGCCTACAGGCATTGACTGGTATAACGGAGCGCTTTATGTGTGCGACACAGGAAATCAGCGTATCCGTAAAATTGAAAATGGCAAAGTAACAACTTTCGCAGGTGCGGCAGAATATTATGTTGACTCAGATGGTATTTTTGAAGGCGGATATCAGGACGGCAAAGCACTTCAGGCACAGTTTGCAGATCCTATGGGTATTCTTGTTGAAAAAGGTATTGTTTATGTTGCTGATAGCGGAAACAGTGCAATCCGTAAAATTGAAAACGGTGTAGTTTCCACAATTCTCGCAAACAACGATCCAGACAACTCAACATACCCTGCGCAGCCAAGAGATATGGCCATTGTTGACGGTATGCTTTATATTTCAGATTCATTTGCAGGGCTTGTATATTCTTTAAACGATGCTCTGGGCAAAACTGATTCAGGCACAATGGCTGCATTTGATGATGTTAAGCAGAACGACTGGTACTATAAAGCCGTTACATTTATGAAGGCAAAAGGCTACATAAGCGGTACAGAAGTTAACAAATTCTCACCTGATATGAACATGACAAAAGGTATGTTTGTGGCAGTGCTTGGACGTATCTGTGAAGATGAAGGCGCAAGAATAGAAGACAAGCCTTGTCAGTACAGTGATGTTAAAGATGGAATGTACTATACAAAATATGCACAGTGGGCTAAGGAAAAAGGCATTGCAGTTGCATCTGAAGGCGGAAAATTCTATCCCGAAGAAAACATAACACGTCAGGAAATGATGGTTATGCTTTACAATGCGGCAAAATACTTGGGCAAAGATGTTGAAGTGAGCGGATATAAAACAATCTATAGCTTTAATGACCGTGACAAGGTTGCTTATTGGGCAGTTGATGCTGCAAACTGGGCATACAACGCAGGCATTGTAAGCGGAAGAGGCGACAATATGCTTGCACCGGAAGCAACAGCAACAAGAGCAGAAGTTTCACAGATTTTTATGCAGTATCTTCAGAATAACTAAATTTAAAATACCCCTTGTTTCATAACGAAAGTAAGGGGATTTTTTATAGCCAAGATGTATGATGACGTCAGCATACTGTAAGCACAGGTGTATTGTTGATGTTTTATTTGCAGAGTGATATACTTTTTAAAAGAACATCTGTCGGAGGATTATATGTATAAGAAAATATTGTGTATATTTATATTGTCTGTTGTTGCCGTTTTTTCTTTGTCTGCGTGCGGCTTGGCTGAACAGAAAACTGAGACAATTGAAGAGGTAGTAGTCAGTGAAGTTTCTGATGAAAATACAGAAACTGCTGATATCGAAATTGAAGAATCAGTAAGCATTGAAAACACAGAAACTGCTGAAGAAGTAACAGAAAAAATTCAGGAAGCGGAAAAGGTAAATCTTTTTGAACAGGATGTTCTTTACAGAGCGGATTTTGAAATACCTGACTGTCGTGGTCTGGGATATACAAATATGGTTGATTTTTATAATGAATATCCTAACGGAAAACCGGGCGGCACATTTGGAAATGCCGGGTTATTGGTTCACTATCGTGAAGATATTGATATGGATATGTCTCGTGAAGATTCGCTTGTATTCAGAACATACAGAGGCATAGGACTTGGGAGTACATTGGAAGAGGTATTTGATGTATACGGCACTGAACAAATCAGGCCACCGTTTGAGGAAGCTATGGGATTGAGCAATGAAGAACACGTATTAACAAGCTTTGTTGATTATAACGGAAGAATTGAAAGCGGAGCATTGGCGGGAATAAGATTTTATTTTGACCAGAACAATACAGTAATGTATATCGATTATGGGGCAGTTTATGCACAATATGCATCAGGCGCCAATGTAAAAGATGTTGTAACAGAATGATATATTTAAAGATACAAAAAAAGGGAAGAGTTTTATCTCTTCCCTTTAAATATTGGCTTGAATTAACCGAAATATCTCTTGTAAAGACCTTCGAATGCTTTGCCGTGTCTTGCTTCATCTCTAGCCATTTCGTGAACTGTGTCGTGAATAGCGTCAAGGTTAGCAGCTTTAGCTCTCTTAGCAAGGTCAAATTTACCTGATGTTGCGCCATTTTC
>JAFYQL010000032.1 GCA_017547125.1 Bacillota bacterium | reverse complement strand
GGTATCGCCAAGCGGTAAGGCAACGGATTCTGATTCCGTCATTCGCAGGTTCAAATCCTGCTACCCTAGCTTGAGAGTCTGTAAAGACTCTCTTTTTTTTATATCAATTTTATGATATTATGCTGATGTAAATAATTTGACTAAAAAGGATTGGTTATATGTTAGATATATCTTTGCTGGGAACCGGCGGTATGATGCCCCTTCCTGACAGATTTCTTTCTTCCATGATTCTTAGAATAAACGGAAGACTTATAATTACAGATTGCGGCGAAGGCACTCAGGTTTCACTTAAAAAACTTGGCTGGGGCTTTAAGGCTATAGATGCTATACTTTTTACTCATTACCATGCAGACCACGTTTCAGGTATACCGGGTATGCTTCATGCCATTGCCAATGCGGGCAGAACAGAGCCGCTTATGCTTATCGGTCCAAAGGGTCTTGCATATATTATGGATGGTATGAAGAGAATTGCTTCAGAGCTTCCTTTTGAGACAGAATACATCGAACTTGACGAAGAATTGATGAAGGGAATTTTCATTGACGACCTTAAAGTGACTGCCATAAACGCAAATCATAGTGTAAAGTGTGTTTCTTATAGATTTGATGTTGTGAGAAAAGGTAGATTTGACCCTGAAAAGGCTATTGCCTGCGGTATTCCAAAGGAAAAATGGTCTTTGATACAGAAGGGTGAAGATGTTGAAGTTGACGGCAAGGTGTTTACTGAAAAAGACGTGCTTGGTCCTGCAAGACAGGGCGTAAGCGTAGCCTTTGCAACCGACACAAGACCTTTTGATGAACTTGCAGAGTTTGCAAAGGGTGCTGATATTTTTGTTTGTGAAGGTATGTACGGCGAAAATGAAAAGATAAACAAAGCCATCGAAAATAAGCATATGCTCTTTTCAGAGGCTGCACAGCTTGCCAAAAAAGCAGGAGTTAAGGAAATGTGGCTCACTCATTATAGTCCGGCACTTACATCTCCTGAAGAGTTCCTTGAAAATGCAACATCTATATTTGAAAATTCTTGCCTTGGAGCAGATGGACTTACAAAAACTTTAAGATTTGAAAGCCGTTAATCTTTTTTCAGACTTTATAATTTTTTTATCGTATATATGGATAAAAGGTTGATGAATATGAGCAAATCGGATTTTGAACTTGTGCAGATGGCCGTTGACGGTGATGAGCTTGCCTTTGAAGAGATTTTGGAAAGATACAAAAATCTGGTATATTCCGTTGTTTTCAGAATGGTGGCAGACAGTGAAGACGCAAACGACATTGCACAGGAGGTTTTTATAAAAGTTTATAAGAATCTTGACAGATATTCTCCTGAATTCAAGTTTTCAACTTGGGTAATAAGGATAGCAACAAATACTGTCATAGATTTCAGGCGAAGGAAGAAACAGGAGTTTGTTTCCATAGACGAAATGGAAACCGAACTGCCTGATATTGTTACGCCTGAAAATAAATATGTTGAAAAAGAAACAAAATCCGAACTTATGAATGCCATAAACTCTATGCCCGATATGTACAAAACACCTATTGTGTTGTATCATCTCGAGGGCCTCAGTTATCAGGAAATATCATCAATACTTGGCGTGTCTATGAGCAAGATAAAAAACAGAATTTTCAGAGGAAGAAAAATTCTGAAAGATGAAATTATAAAGCGGAAAGAAGGTGACAGTTATGGATTGTAAATATGCCGAAAAACTTATGATGAAGTATATGGACGGCTGCCTTACAGAAAAGGAAAAAGAAGATCTTAATTGTCATATACTTATATGTGAAAAATGCAAAGAAGATTTCCTTGTTTACGATGCAATGATGAAGGAAGCCAGGATGCTTTCATCAGAAGAAATAACTGCACCTAAAGGCTTTGAAGAAGCCGTAATGTTCAGAATAAGAAACGAAAAAGCGGCGGAATACGGATACAAAAAAACAGATAAAATCAAGATAGCCTGCGTTGGAATATGCGCTATAATGTGTGCGTTAAGCTATTTTGTTTATGCAAATCAGCAGGCAGTTATTATCAGACTTTATCAGTATCCTGTTTTTAAGCCATATCTCGACAGAATAATTCCTTTTGCGATGAGTGTGTCAGAGTTATGTATAAAAACAATGGACCTTGTGAATGTTGTATTTACCCGTGCAGATGAGATACTTTCTTCAATGGGAATTGCTATAATAGGGCTTATAGTTGTTTGCTGCGCACTTCAGGGTGTTGTGAGTGTAAGAAATAACAGAAGACGTTAATCTTTTCTCTGCCTTTGATGGGGCAGAGATTTTTTATGAATAACACTTTGACAGAAATAAAATAAGAGATATAATAACAAGAGACATAGATAGATTGGATAGTTTATTTTCGGAGGGAAACATGACAAAAGACAAGAATGATGTTTATATACTTGCCATAGAAAGTTCCTGTGATGAAACAGCAGCAGCTGTTGTTAAAAACGGAAGATACGTGCTTTCAAACGTTATTTCATCTCAGATTGCGCTCCACACACTTTACGGTGGCGTTGTGCCTGAAATTGCATCAAGAAAGCATATTGAAAATATTGATGGTGTAATTGACAAAGCCCTTGAAGACGCTGGCGTAACATTTGATGACATTGATGCTATCGGTGTTACATACGGACCTGGCCTTGTTGGTGCACTTCTCGTTGGCCTTGCAGAAGCAAAGGCTCTTGCATATGCGTTAAATAAGCCTCTTGTGGGCGTTCATCATATCGAAGGACATATCTGTGCCAACTACATTCAGAATGTTGAATTTGAGCCTCCATACGTGGCTCTTGTTGTATCAGGCGGACATTCACACCTTCTTCACGTTAAGGATTATGGCGAATATGAAATACTTGGCAGAACAAGAGATGACGCTGCCGGCGAAGCATACGACAAGGTTGCCCGTGCTATCGGTATGGGTTATCCAGGTGGTCCAAAGATTGACAAGGCTGCAAAAAACGGAAATCCTCATGCGGTTGAATTTCCAAGAGTATTCCTTGAAGATGACAGCTACGACTTTTCTTTCAGTGGCTTAAAGAGTGCGGTGCTTAACCACATCAACAAAGAAAAGATGATGGGTCACGAAATCAATGCAGACGATATCGCTGCATCCTTCCAGAAATCAGTTGTGGAAGTACTTGTTGGAAAAACAATAAAAGCTGCAAAGGAAAAAGGTGTAAGCCGTGTGGCTATGGCAGGTGGCGTTGCATCAAACAGTGCACTCCGTGACGAAATGTCTGCACAGTGCGAAAAGAATGGATTTTTCCTTAATGTACCTGATCCTATACTTTGCACAGACAATGCGGCAATGATAGGCTCAGCAGCATATTATGAATATGTGAAAGGTGTGCGTGACGGTCTTGACCTTAATGCAAACCCTAACTTAAAACTTGGCGAAAGATAATAAAAATGGCCGTGCC
>JAFYQL010000031.1 GCA_017547125.1 Bacillota bacterium | reverse complement strand
TTTGGCACATAAACCTTTTCCATAGTTCTTGGGTCAAGCTCTGTGTAGTACATTGCAGTTGAAAGTGTGCCAGGTGTAGGATAAAAGTCCTGAACCTGTTCAGGCATATGTCCTATATCACGGAGATATTCCGCAAGTTCAATGGCCGCATCAAGATCGCTGCCAGGGTGACTGCTCATAAGATATGGCACAAGATACTGTTCCATGCCGAGGCGTTTGTTTATTTCATAATATTTCTTAACAAATCTGTCGTAAACATCTCTTGTTGGCTTGCCCATTTTTGCAAGCACCTTTGGAGATACATGCTCAGGGGCAACCTTAAGCTGACCGCTTACGTGATATTTGCAAAGTTCGTTGAAGAAAGTTTCGTCTTTATCGTAAATAAGGTAGTCATATCTGATACCAGAACGGATAAATACTTTTTTGACTCTCGGAATTTCACGGAGACGTCTTAAAAGTTTGATATAGTCCTTGTGACTTACTTCAAGGTTTTCGCATTTTGTTGGCCATAAGCACTGTTTGCCCTTACAAGCACCCTTTTCAGCCTGCTTTTTGCACGCAGGACCTCTGAAGTTTGCAGTTGGACCGCCTACATCGTGGATATAACCCTTGAAATCAGGATCCCATGTAATCTTTTCAGCTTCTGCCACAAGTGAGTTATGACTTCTTGCAGTAACTGTTCTGCCTTGATGGAATGCAAGAGCACAGAAATTGCAGTTGCCAAAGCATCCTCTGTTACTTACAAGGCTGAATTTAACCTCTTCGATAGCAGGAATACCGCCCTGTTCAATATACATAGGGTGGTAGTTTCTTTCATAGTTAAGGGCATAAACCTTATCAAGCTCAGCTGACTGAAGCGGAGGCGACGGAGGGTTCTGCACAACAGTCCATTCGTCATATTCTTCGATAAGTGTTTTGCCAAGTATTGCATCTGTATTCTGATACTGAATAAGAAAGCTTTCGGCATAGCGAACCTTATCCTTGATTATTTCCTTATATTTAGGAAGAACAATGTAATCATATGCTCTTGAGATATCCTTTGTTTTGTAAACAGAGCCTTTGATAAAAGTAATCTCGTTTACAGGGATACCGCTTGCAAGAGAGTCTGCCATTTCAACAATCTGATGCTCGCCCATACCATAAAGAAGAAGGTCCGCGCCACTGTCAAGAAGTATTGAACGGCGCACCTTGTTGTCCCAGTAGTCATAGTGGCTTAAACGGCGAAGGCTGGCTTCAACACCACCGATAATAATAGGCGTTTTTTTGTAAACTTCTCTTATTTTATTGCAATATACTATTGTTGCTCTGTCTGGGCGGCGTCCCATTTCTCCGCCCGGAGTATAATAGTCTTTATTTCTTCTTTTTTTGGCAACAGAATAGTGGTTTACCATTGAGTCGATGTTGCCGGCGCTTACAAGAAAGCCAAGTTTTGGCTCACCGAAGCGTGTAAAGTCTTCTGTGCTTTTCCAGTCAGGCTGTGCAACAAAGCAAATCTTATATCCGTGGCTTTCAAGCACTCGGCAGATAATAGCCGCGCCAAAAGACGGATGGTCTACATAAGCATCGCCGCAGACATACACAAAGTCTGGCCTGTCCCAGCCTCTTTCAAGCATTTCTTGTTTTGTAACAGGTAAAAAAGCCATATTTATCCCTTCTTTATTCCCATCTCCAGCCAGTTGCGTATTTGTTTTTCAGTCTCCCCTTCTGAGCCTTTGCCCAGCCAAGAGGGAATGTATCTGCACACACCACGCACCAGCCGTCATTTATATTTTCAAAATCCACTGTTTCGCCTTTGAGATAGCGAATTACTCTTTCATCCTCAAGTGCCATGTCTGCACACACCTTAATTTCTTCCTTTTTAAGGCACATAGCAAGGTGCTGACTTGGCTCGAAGCGGTCTTTTTTGAATTCGCCAAGATACATTCCGCTGCGCATTACTCTTATGCCCTTAAGGGACGGAATATCTTCAGGCAGCATATAAAGACCGTCGTTTATAAACTGATAATTTGCATTTTTATCAAAATTTATATTTAAGTTTTTGTCTGCAAATTCAAAGAAAATATTAAGTCGTTTGTCTTTGCAGTTTGTTTTTTCTATATTTAAAAGGTTTGATGCTGTGCTATTTTTCTTAAGCAGTGCCACAAAATGACCTTCGCCGTCAATTTTGTGCGGCCAGAGGCGTGCACATTTTTCTATTTCTGCATTGCCTGTTTCTGTCCATTCTTTTCTGCCCTTATCAAAGCCATATTTTTCATCAATATTGCAAAGGCTGAATTCCTGATGGCTTTCAAGGAATTTTTCAATCATTCTTTCATCTTCATCAGGGTTGAATGTGCATGTTGAGTAGAGAAGCATACCGTCAGGTGCAAGCATTTTTGCCGCACTTTCAAGTATTTTTTCCTGCTCGCTCACACAAAAATCCAGCATTTCGTCATTCCAGCTTTTGATAATGTCAGGCTCTTTACGGAACATTCCTTCGCCGCTACAAGGAGCATCTACAAGTATCTTGGTGAAATAGCCTTCAAACTTCGATGCAAGCTTTTCAGGTGTTTCGCTTGTTACTATGGCATTTTTTATACCCATAAGCTCAACGTTTTTCACAAGTGCCTTTGTCCTGCCTGCGCTTATGTCGTTGCTCACAAGTACTCCACTTCCTTGCATTTTGGCTGCAAGCTGAGTTGTTTTTCCGCCCGGAGCAGCACAAAGGTCAAGGACTCTGTCGCCTTCCTCTATCGGAAGAACTTCCGCAGAGCTCATAGCGCTTGGCTCCTGAAGATAATAAAGCCCTGCGTGGTAGTATGGGTGCTTTGCAGGACGGGCATTTTCTTCATAATAGAAGCCCGTGTCGCACCAATGAACCTTTTTGAGACTGAATATATTCTTTTTTTCAAATTCTTCAGCGCTTAATTTAAGAGTATTTATTCTCAGGCCATAAAAACGGCTGTCGTCAAATGACGCCATATACTCATCAAATTCTCCGCCAAGAAGTGTTTTCATTTTTTCGGTATATTTAAAAGGAAGTTCCATTTTCATTCTCCTCGTATACACATTATCTCAATTTATATGTTACTTTAAATGGCTTGTGTTTTCAAGAAGAAATGACACTTTACACGGGAGCATTGTTTTTTTATAATTAAAATCAAAGGAGAGAAAAACTATGGCAAAAGAAATCTGGAAAGGCGGAACACTTGTATATCCTGTACCTGCAGTTATGGTAAGCTGCGGCGACATCAATGGTGAAAAAAACATCATCACTGTTGCATGGACAGGCACAATCAACACCAACCCGCCTATGGCATATATATCAGTGCGTCCCGAAAGACACTCATACAACATAATAAAAGAAAGCGGCGAATTTGTTATCAACCTCACCACTGAAGATCTGGCAAAAGCCTGTGACTATTGCGGCGTTAAAAGCGGAAAAGATGTGGACAAATTTAAAGAAATGAACCTCACCGCAGCACCTGCAAGCCAGGTGAAATGCCCTATCATTTACGAAAGCCCTATGAACATAGAGTGCAAGGTAAAGCAGATAGTTCCTCTTGGCTCACACGATATGTTTATTGCTGACGTTGTAGCAGTAAGTGTAAGCGACGAATACTTTGACGAAAGCGGAAAATTCCATTTCAATGCATCAAAGCCGGTATGCTATAGCCACGGCGAATATTTTGGTCTTGGAAAAAGCCTCGGAACCTTCGGCTATTCTGTAAGAAAGAAACCGCCTGTTAAAAAATCAAAGCCTGTGCTTAAAAAAGACGCATCAAAGAAAGATGCGCCAAAGAAAGAAAAAACTTCAAAACCAAAGAAAAAACCAACATTTAAAAAGAAAAAGACGAAGTCATAAGACTTCGTCTTTTATATTTTGTTTTATCCGATAATAACACCCGGGAAGAACATAGGCACATAAACAATAACAAGGAATACTGCTATAAGACCAATCAAGTATGGAATAACAGCCTTTGCTATAACTTCAATTGGTTTGCCTGTGATGCCTGATGCAACAAAAAGGTTGATAGCAACAGGTGGTGTAATCATACCGATAGCGATACCTACTACGAAAAGAATACCGAAGTGGATAAGGTCAACACCGATACCCTGTACAAGTGGTAATAATACAGGTGTTAAGATGATGATTGCTGATGATGTTTCCATAAATACACCTGCGATGATGATTACAAGTGCAACCATGAACATAAGGATGTATTTATTTGTTGAAATACCTAAGATAGCGCTAGCAATAGCATCAGGAATACCATAGCTTGCAAGTACCCAGCTGAAAGGACCGCTGCAGCCGATGATAATCATGATAACTGCAGATGTTTTTGCACTGCCCTTCATAATTGTGTAGAGCTTGCTAAAAGTCATATCTCTGTAAACAAAGAATGAAACTAAAAGCGCATACACAACAGCAACAGCCGCCGCTTCTGAAGCAGTGAATACACCTGAGAAAATACCGCCAAGAATAATGAGCGGCATAATAAGACCAGGTACAGCTTTTATAAATGTTTTTAATACTTTTGAAATAACGATTTTTTCGCCCTTTGGATAGTTACGTGTATAAGCCTGTCTGAGGGCAATTGCAATTAAGATTGCGCCCATGCAAATACCAGGAATGAAACCATTTCTGAAAAGAGCATTGATAGTTACACCCTGACCTGCAGCAACGGCATATAAAACCATAGGTACTGAAGGAGGAATAACTACACCGATAGTACCCGCCGCAGCAATTAAAGCCGCCGCAGAGTCTTCTTCGTAGCCTCTTTCTTTAAGCTGTGGAATAAGTGTTGAACCAACGGCTGCTGTTGTGGCAGCACCTGAACCTGAAATAGCAGCAAAGAACATACCAGCTACAACAGATACGATAGATAAACCGCCTTTGATAACGCCTAAAAATGATTCTGCAAAAGCTACAAGAACTTTTGAAATTTCACCTCTTGCAAGAAGGTCGCCTGCAAGGATAAAGAAAGGAACTGCAATAAGAGGGAACGAGTTTGTGGCCGCAAACATTCTCTGTGTAAGCATACCAAGGCCTACGTCGCCCGCAAGCATTACACTGATAGCTGAAAGCATAATAGAAAATGCAACCGGAACACCAAGTAATAATGTAACTGCAAATACAGCAAATAATAATAATGTCATTACTTGTTTCCTCCCTTCTGTCCGATAAACTGAAGTATTTCATTAACAGCATGAATTGACATTAAGCCAAAGCCAAGAGGAACTGAAAAATACATATACTTCATTGGAATACGGAGTGATGGAGCAAGCTGCTTCTGTTTAAGCGCAAATTTGAAACCAAAGTAAACAACCGCAACAAATGCTACAAGACAGATGATATGTACAAAAATCTGTATAAGCTTCTTTTTTTCAGGTGAAAATTTATCCTGTAAAAATGTGATTGTGATATGTGTTCCTTCTTTGTATACACAGCTGGCACCAATAAATGTTGCCCATACAAGAAGGAAACGGCAAACTTCTTCACTCCACTGAAGAGCTTTAAAGTATTCACGGCAGATAATCTGAGCGATAGTTACAATTACCATGATCCCAATCATAACAACTGCTGCCGCTATGCACGCCTTATCAATACCATCACTGAATTTTTTAAATGCTTTTATAAAATTCATATGACTTTCTCCTCATTTCTCTCAAAAATTTCTAAATATAAAAAAACAAGGCAGACAAGTATCTGCCTGCCCTGAAATTTTATTGTCTAAAAGTTGTTGCTAAATTACATAGCGTCTGTTACAGCCTGGATCTTAGCAAGTGTATCAGCATACTGTGGGTATGCTTCGTATACTGGCTGAACTGCAGCTTTGAAGCTGTCAAGGTCTGGATTTTCATCAACTTCCATACCGTTGTCTTTCATAGCCTGAAGCTGTGATGATTCGTTTTCTGCACACCATGCACGTTCAAATTCAGCAGCTTCCTGAGCAGCTTCTTTGAAGATTACCTGTACGTCTTCTGGTAATTCATTGAATGTGTCTAAGCTCATTGTGATGATAGCTGTTGCATATGAGTGACGTGTTAATGTAGCGTATTTCTGGTTAGCTTCCCATAAAGCGTATGAGTAAATTACGTTAACTGGGTTTTCCTGACCTTCGATTGTACCGTTCTGGAGAGCTGTTAAAGTTTCCTGCCATGCCATTGGTGTAGCGTTTGTACCTAAAGCGCTGAATGTTTTAGCATAAACCTCGTTTTCCATAACACGGAGTTTAAGGTCTTTCATGTCTGCTGCTGAGTGGATTGGTTTAACTGCGTTTGTTACGTTTCTGAAACCACGTTCAGCGTATGCTAAACCTTTAAGGTTTGCTTCTTCAAGTGTATCAAGTAATTCCTGACCAACTTCGCCGTCTAATACTGCATAAGCTTCTTCGCTGCTGCCGAATAAGAATGGAAGGTCAAGTGTACCCATTGCTGGAGCATAGTTTACGAAAGGACCGCTTGTTACGATACCCATTTCAAGTTCGTCTGCTGCCATTGATGATAAAAGGTCGCTTTCGTCACCAAGTTCGCCATTTGGATGAATTTCGATTGTGTAAGCACCTTCTGTTCTTTCTGCAACGAGTTCAGCGAATTTTTCAGCTGCAACCTGGAAGCTGTCCTGTTCGTTAACTGTTGTAGCAAGTTTCATAACTACTGGTTCATTGCTTGATGCTGCTGGAGCTTCTTCTTTGCCGCCACAAGCTGCAAGTGAACATACCATTGCTGATGCTAAAACTACTGATAAAAATTTCTTCATAATAAATCTCCTCCGTTATCTAATATATACGTTTATGTATATATTTTAATACATTCACAATAATAGCACTTTGGCAGATATTAGTCAACACTTATTGTATAAAAATGCAAACAACAGCACTTTGCCATCAGTTTTCGCACCATCAACTTTGCTTTGCATATTATTTGCAGAAATACAGGCTTTTCATATGCATTTGTGTAGCAAAATGCGTGCCAACTCATTTTTGGCATATAATTTTTATGCATAAAATCACTTATATTCACGTATTTTTAAGCACCTTCACCTCCCCATTACAGCGCCAAACTTCCGCATACCACGGACTTTGCAGCATTTTCCAGTTTTCCATTTATTTTTATTCAAATACATTATACATTTTTAATTTTTTATACACTTGTTGACATTTCAACAAGTTTGTGTTATTCTTGTTGAAGTTTCAACAAGTGCATTATAACACAAACTTGTTGAAATGTCAACAAGTTTG
>JAFYQL010000030.1 GCA_017547125.1 Bacillota bacterium | reverse complement strand
TTTCAAAGCCGCATTTTTCAAAAAGGTCCATATTGTCTGAAAGTGTCTGCTTTTCAAGTTCACTTAAGTTGAGCGGCACAGGAGAAAGAAGTCTCTGTGACGGCACGTTTGATTCCTTAAACTGTGAAACAAACTTTTCGTAAAGTATTCTTTCGTGTGCTGCATGCTGGTCAATCATAAACATGCTTGAGCCCTGCTCAATTATCCAGTATGTATTGAAAAGCTGACCAACTATTTTGTAGCTGTTGAAAAATGGCTCAATTTCAGCCTTGATTTCTTCTTTAACTTCAACCTTTTCTTCTGTTTTAAGCATCTGCTGTGGTGCAGTTTCTGTTTTGATGTAGTTAGCATCATTCTGCTTTATTGCAGTTGTTGGCTTAAATACTTCTTTTGTTTCTGCAGTCTGCTTGTAAAGAGCCTTAAGGTCTTCAAAGCTCTTGTTTTCATTATTTGGCTGATAATAAGATTTTTCAACCTTTACTTCAGGCTTGAAAATAGTCTGCTGCTCTGCAGCAGGTGCTTTATATTCAAACTTTGGTGCAGTATAAACTGCCTTTTCCTGAAGCTCCTTAACAGGCTGTGACTGTTTTGATTCCCAGTCCGCTTCACGGATAAGCACCATATCGCTGAATTTATCTGTTATGGCGCTGTAAATAAAGTCGTAAATAACGTCTTCATCTCTGAAACGTACTTCGAGCTTTGCAGGATGTACGTTTACATCAACCATATCAGGTGAAAGTGAGAAGTTTAAAACAAAAACAGGAAACTTGCCAATCATAAGTCTTGTTTTAAGAGCATCTTCAACTGCTTTTGATATAGTTTCGTTTTTGATATTTCTGCCGTTAAGGAAAAGATTTTCGTAGTTTCTGTTTCCTCTTGAAAGTTCAGGCTTTCCGATAAGCCCCCATACTCTCATGCCGCTCTGTGAAAAATCAATTTCTGTCATTGATTTAAGCATATCTTTTCCGTAAACGTGGAAAAATGCAGTCTTAAGGTCATTGTTTCCGCTTGTGTGAAGCATAACATTACCATTGTTGATAAACTTGAAGCTTATTTCGGGATGAGCAAGCGCAAGTTTATTTATCATATCGGCAATATATCCGCTTTCTGATGCGGGCTTTTTAAGGAATTTTCGTCTTGCAGGCACATTGTAGAAGATATTTTTAACAGAAATAACTGTACCTTTTGATGCAGCCACTTCCCGTTCTTCCATAACCTGTCCGCCGTCAATTTCAAATAAAATACCTGTTTCGTCATCGGCAGTTTTTGTTATCATTTCAACCTGGGCAACTGAAGCTATACTTGCAAGAGCTTCACCCCTGAAGCCGAGAGAAAGCACATTGTCAAGGTCGTCGATTTTTTCGATTTTGCTTGTAGCATGACGTAAAAAGGCAGTTTTAACCTGGTCTTTTGGTATGCCCTTGCCGTTGTCGCTTATTTTGATAAGCGTAGTTCCGCCGTCACGTATTTCAACAGTAATGGCGCTTGCACCTGCGTCGATTGAGTTTTCGGCAAGCTCTTTTACAACTGAGCTTGGTCTTTCAACCACTTCGCCTGCGGCAATTTTATTTATGGTGTTGTTGTCAAGTAATTTGATTATACTCATTAAATACACCTCGTTTTATAAGCCTTTCACCTTTTTCTGCAGGTCAAAAAGTGTCTGCATTGCTTCCATTGGTGTAAGGTTCATAACATCTATCTTGTTAATTTCGTCAATAATCTGAGTTTCCTGAATAGAAAACATATCCATCTGCATAGTTGTCTGTGTACTGTTTTCTTCAGATTCTTTTGAAAGCTTTTTAGCCTTCTTGGTAATGTCGGCTGTGTTAAGCTGCTTGAGTATCTGTCCAGAACGTTTGATAACCTTTGCAGGAAGGCCGGCAAGACGTGCAACCTGGATACCATAACTGTTGTCTGCGCCGCCGCGAACGATTTTGTGAAGGAAAATGATATCTTCTCCGTTTTCCTTGGCAGTGATGCAATAGTTTTTAACACCGGCAAGCTTGCCTTCAAGCTCTGTAATTTCGTGATAGTGTGTTGCAAAAAGTGTTTTTGCACCTATGAGCTTCTTGTCGGCTATGTATTCAAGCACGCTCCAGGCGATACTTAAGCCGTCAAATGTTGATGTTCCTCGTCCTATTTCGTCAAGGATAAGAAGGCTCTTGTCTGTGGCGTTATTAAGGATATTTGCCACTTCAGTCATTTCTATCATAAATGTACTCTGACCTGATGCAAGGTCGTCAGAAGCGCCTACACGAGTGAAAATACGGTCGCAGATGCCAATCTTAGCACTTGATGCAGGAACGAAACTGCCTGTCTGTGCCATAAGCACTATAAGAGCAACCTGTCTCATATATGTTGACTTACCTGCCATATTAGGGCCTGTGATGATAGAAAGCCTGTCGTCTTCACCGTCAAGATATGTATCGTTAGGAATGAAGCTGCCGTCAGAAAGCATTTTTTCAACAACAGGATGACGTCCGTCTTTGATGTCGATAACGCCCTCTTCATCAACTTCAGGCTTAACGAAATTCTGGCTCTGTGCAACCTCTGCAAGTGACTGAAGTACGTCGATTGTGGCTGCAATATGTGCAGTTGACTGAATTCTGTCAACCTGTGATGCAACAGTGTTTCTTACTTCGCAGAAAAGATCATATTCAAGGCTGATGGCCTTTTCTTCGCTGCCGAGAATGAGCTCTGCTATTTCGTTAAGTTCAGGAGTAACAAATCTTTCGGCATTTGCAAGTGTCTGACGGCGAATAAATCTGTCAGGCACAAGTTCGAGATATGATTTTGTAACCTCGAAATAGTAACCGAAGATTTTGTTGTATTTGATTTTAAGGTTTTTGATGCCTGTGGCATCTCTTTCTTTACTTTCAAGGTCAGCAATCCAGTTTTTGCCTTCTTTTTTAGCCTTAAGAAGTATATCAAGTTCTTGGCTGTAACCTTCTTTAATCATTCCGCCTTCACGAATAGTGAATGGGATGTTTTCTTCATCAATGGCTTTGTCGATAAGTGTGAACACATCTTCAAGCACATCGAGATTTGAATAAAGTTCATTTATATAACCGCTTTTGCCGTTTGAAATAATATTTTTCAAAAGCGGAAGGTTTTCGATGGAATTTTTTAAAGCAACAAGGTCACGGCAGTTTGCTGTCTGATAGATAACCTTGCTCATTATACGTTCAAAGTCGTACATGCTGTTAAGCACTTCTTTAACCTCTTCACGCATAAAGAACTCATCTTTAAGCTCGCCTACTGCATCAAGTCGCTTTCTTATTTCTGTAATGTCAGTTAAAGGCTGTTCAATCCATTTACGTAAAAGACGTGCACCCATAGCGGTTTTTGTTTTGTCAAGAACCCATAAAAGTGAGCCTTTTTTGTTCTTTTCGCGGAGTGTTTCTGTAAGCTCGAGATTACGTCTTGAACTTACGTCAAGAAGCATAAACTGAGCAGAAGAATACACCTTAACTGATGAAATATGGTTTAAATCGTTTTTCTGTGTCTGAGTAAGATATTCAAAAAGAGCACCGCAGGAAGCAACAAGAAGTGTTTTTCCCTTTAAGCCAAGGCCGTCAACTGATGAAATGTTAAAATGACGGCAAAGTGCTTTTGCTGCAGTTGAATACTCAAACATCCAGTCGTCACATAAG
>JAFYQL010000006.1 GCA_017547125.1 Bacillota bacterium | reverse complement strand
GTAATATGGATTCTTGCCGATAAAACAGAGATACTTTTTAAAGATATTACTATGGGAGTGCTATATTCTTTTGTCTTACATGCAATACCTATTGCAACAACAGCCGTTACGTTTTTCTTTGACAAAAAATGGTTTAAAGTAATGTGTATAGTTGCCGGAATAACTATAATATATATGTCTTTGATTTTTGTATGAACACCCAACTTTACGGTTGGGTGTTGTTTTTTTGCTCAAATGGCAGAATATAACCAAACAAAACTGACGTATTTAATCGTATAGCTCTGTTTTGATGATGCAAAGTGTAGTATAATTGTATTTACGCAGTATGATGAAAGGATTTTTGGTTATGATAAACTTTTTAAAAGGCATAATTGCAGGCTTTGGCGGAATTGCACCGGGACTTAGCGGAAGTGTGCTGCTTATCATAGTTGGCTTGTACGAAAAGACACTTGATGCTCTTGGTTCAATTTTTGTGAATTTCAAAAGCAAAATAAAGTTTCTTTTGCCTGTTGTTGCAGGTATGGTGACGGGTGTGCTGCTTTTCAGCAAGGTCCTTGATTTCTTTCTTCGGAATTATGAAATGCCTACACGCTTCTGCTTTCTTGGGCTTATTGTAGGCACAGTGCCTCTTTTTTACGGCGAAGTTAAAAAGAATGGCTTTTCAAGAAAATATTATGCAGTAATGGCACTTTCTGCTATAGTTGGAACATTTCTTTTTACTGTCAATACAAATGCTTTTCCGCAGGTTACAGACCCTACTCTTGTGCAGAAAATAGTACTTGGCGTTGCAGTTGCAGGTACAGCCATTGTACCTGGCATAGACCCGGCGGTGCTTCTTTCAACACTTGGACTTTACGAGCTTTATGTTGGCGCACTTGCAGATTTTAATCTTGAAATTCTTTTGCCTATGATAATTGGCCTTGCGGGCGGTGCAGTGGTTATTTCATTTGCTATGACAACGCTCTTCAAGTGCTTTTATACGCTGACATATTCTGTTATTTTTGGATTATTTATGTCAATGATACCGAATATTCTTAATGAAAGTTGTCGTTTTGGCGTTAATGTGGTATCATTAATATCAATAGTAGTAATGTTGATGGGTTTTGCAGTATCATACTATTTGGGAGATATTCAGACTAACAATAAAAGAATTAAAAAATTATTTAAAAAATATTAACTGTTAAAGAGGGGAAACAGATGTTTAAATTTATAGGTGTTTATGACTATACAGTTATACTTACATATACAAGCCTTGTTTCTGCCGTAATTGGTATTATTCAGGCTACACACGGAAGATTTACAGCAGCAATACTGTGTCTTTTCTTATCAGGCGTGTGCGATGCCTTTGACGGCAAGGTTGCAAGAACAAAAAAAGACCGTACAGATGATGAAAAAGCCTTTGGAATACAGCTTGACTCACTTTGCGACGTTGTAAGCTTTGGCGTATTTCCCGCGGTGCTTTGCTACTGCATGGGTACAAGTGGTGTGCTTGGGGTAGTGCTTGCCTGTGCGTATTGTATATGTGCAGTTATGCGTCTTGCTTTTTTCAATGTTATTGAGGGTAAAAGACAGCAGACAGAGGGCGGAGCCAATAAAGTTTACCGCGGTCTTCCTGTAACATCAATAGCGCTTATTTTCCCTATTGTTTATATTTTCGGAAAATTCCTTAACGACAGAATGTACACAGGTGTGCTTTGTGTGATGCTTGCAGTTGTGGCATTCCTTTTCATATTCGACTTTGAATTTAAAAAGCCGCAGATAGATAACATTTTACATAACGAAAAATAATAAAAAAGCCTTGGATTTATTCCAGGGCTTTTGTTTTTATCAATGTGTTCTGTTGTATTCTTCAAGGTCGAGAATTGCTTTTCTCATCATTTCTTTTGTGATTGTGTATGGACCAAATTCGATGTCATACTTTGTAACGGCACTGTCAAGCACTACGTCAAGGTCATCAACTGTAACTTCGATGTCAGCAAGCTTTGTAGGAAGTTTGATTGCCTTCATAAATTTGTAGATTTCATCAAGAAGCTCCATCTGACCGTCCATCATAAGCATGCAGAGTACGCCGTATGATACAACCTCGCCGTGAAGATGTCTTTCTTCAATCTGAGGAAGTTCTGTCATGCCATAGAAAATTGCGTGACCCATACCACTGTTGTATTTGTAAGCATCGATAAGGTATGAAACCATACCGCTTGTAAGCACGATAGCAAGAACTACCTGTTCAAGTTCAAATGATGCTTCGCCTTTCTTTGCAGCTTCCATAGCCTTAACACCGTATTTGAGGAGAGGTTCGCCTGTCATTTTGCTGAAGCATAATGGGAATGCATCTTTGTGTGCAAGTTCGCAGCCGCGTGCACAGAATGGTACTTCTGTGTATTTTGCAAGTGTGTCGCCGATACCAGCCCAAAGGTAAACTTCAGGTGCTTTTGCAATGATGTCAAGGTTGATGAAGTTGTGTACTGCAGGTCTTGGACCGATGAAAACGTCCTTCTGTACGCCGTTTGGATAGTACATAACAGAAATTGCTGTTGTTGATGCACAAGTTGCGGCAATAGTAGGGAATGTGAAGAAAGGTTTTTTGCTCTGCATAGCAACGTATTTGCAAGTGTCGATAGCTTTGCCGCCGCCAACTGCAAAGATCATGTCTGCGTCTTTAACTGTATCAAGAGCAAGAAGTCTTTCGCCATTTTCGTATGATGCAACACCGCCGAACCATTCGTAGCCGATGATTTCAAGTGTTGTGTCTTTAACTGCTTCTTCAAGTACGTCTTTGATTGAAGCAAGGGCTCTTTCACCGCCGATAACCACTACTTTTTTGCCGTATACAGAACAGATTTCCTGCATTTTTTCGTATGTTTCGATGCCTGAGCCGATTGAATATCCTGCAAACTGTACGTTTGTTGTTGTCATATCTGAAACTCTCCTTTTGTGAAATCAAAGTTAATATTAAATCCGAAAAGTATTATATAAAAAAATTGATACAAGTACAATAGAAAACAGGTCGGCAAAATGCTGATTTTTTCTGGATTTGAGCCTTTGGTTTGAACTGAAATCGCCTTTGTGATAACATAAGTTTAAACGATGTTTAAACACGCGGAAGGAGGAGCGGCATGAGAAACGAAAGCTTAAGACAGAGCATGTGCTTTTTAACTTTTTCAAGAGATTATGCTTCAAGAGTAAAGTCATCTCTTATGGAGTGCGGATACAATGACGTGAGGGTTGAGGTTACAGATGAAGAAAACACAAAGGCTTTGTGTACCGGACTTATGAAAAAGGGCATAAAGGCTTTTATATATGAAAATAACGACATTGAAAAAAGTGAAGGCGCAATATTTGTGCCTGTGGTGTGCCGCACTGCCGACTATCTTCAGGTGTATATGAGCAGAGAAGAAACAGATAATATCGTTATATTCAGCGATGAGCCTGAAATTATAGATAAAAAGATACTTGAGCATTATTGGCGGATTGAGCCTGTTGTTGTTGATGCGGCTATTCCTGCGGAAAAAAGAAAAGCTCTTTATAAGGATATAGCCGAAGCAAAGGCGGTGTGTATAGGCCCGGGAAGGCTTGGTTTTGAAGCTGGCCTTAACAAAGTGAGATTCAAAAGGGTTTATCCTTCCAAAGAAACAATTATGGATACTATAGAAACCGTTGAGGCAATTTATGGTGCAAAGTTTGAAGAAATGGAGAAGAATAAAGAAAACATTCTTCGTATGGAGCAGTATAAGGTTGTTTTTAACTTTACAAATGACGCAATACTTGCCACAGATGAAAACGGCGTTATAATTGCCGCCAACGACATGGTTTATAAGTTCCTCAGATGGAATAAGGAAGACCGACTTGAAGGAAAAAGAATAGATGCAGTAATTCCAGGAACAAAAATGATAAAGGCTATGGATAAGCCTACGGGTGACATTGGTGATGTATTTGAGCTTCCGCATTGCACGGTGCTTACCCACAGAATACCTATTGAAATAGATGGAAAAAGACGAGGTGTTGTTTCAACGTTCCAGGACCTTGCGGCACTTCAGGAGCACGAAAAAAATGCCCGTGTAAATTATATGAAGAATAAAAAAGGCTTTGCTGCCAAGTATAATTTTGATGACATAAAGGGCAGCAGCAATGTTATAAAGGAAGTTAAAAATATTGCAAAAAGCTATGCGTCATCATCTTCAACAGTGCTTATACTTGGAGAAACAGGTACAGGCAAGGAGCTTTTTGCCCAGAGTATACATAATGCCAGCAACTGTGCTGACGGACCTTTTGTGGCAGTAAACTGTGCTGCTATACCTAAAAATCTTCTTGAAGCAGAGTTTTTTGGTTATGAAGAGGGTTCTTTTACGGGTGCGTCAAAGGGCGGTAAAGCAGGTGTGTTTGAAATGGCGCATAAAGGCACTATTTTCCTTGATGAAATAGGAGAAATGCCTCTTGAAATGCAGGTGCAGCTGCTTCGTGTTATTCAGGAAAAGGAAGTGCGCCGTATAGGCAGCAGCAAGGTTATACCGGTTGAAGTGCGAGTTATTGCGGCAACAAACCGTGACCTTCAGAGCGAAGTGAGAAAGGGAAACTTTAGAGAAGATCTTTATTATCGTCTTAACGTACTTGAACTTAAGATTCCGCCGTTAAGAAAAAGAAAAGAAGATATAAGAGAAATTGCAGAAGAATTTCTTAAAAACTTCGATTACAAAAGATATAAATCCAATGAGGCGCTTTGGAGTGAAATAATTGAAGAGCTTGAAAATTACGAAATGAAGGGTAATGTAAGAGAACTTCAGAATATGCTTGAAAGACTTAACGTAATGATGACAAGCAAGCATATAAACACAAGTGCATTGTTTATGGAAATAAATAAAGGCATGAATCTTAATGTGAAAAATGAAACTTATTACCAGAAAAATGCGTCAAAATTACAGTACGAAGACGAAGAGGAATTTGCAAGCAAGGATGAAAGTGGCAGATGGGAAAGACAAAGAATAATCAAAGCCCTTAAAAATAATGGTCTTTCTAGAACAAAAGCAGCGGCCGAACTTGGCATAAGCCGTTCAACTCTGTGGAATAAAATGAAATATTATAAAATAGATCTGTAATTTTGCAAAAAAATAATATATAAAATGTAAAAATATGCATTATTTGTGATATAATCAAATTAACTATATTCTGTTGACGGGAGGCGAAGGTGTGCAAAGTTATAAAAACATAAGAACAATGACTCGGCTTGCAGTTTATGACAAGCGTCATGGCAAAAAAGACCGTGCCATCACTTCGCATTACCGCAATGCATATGTGTGCAGAAAAAATATAAGAGTGCGCCTTGGGGTGCTTCTTGGTATCGTACTGTTTCTTGGTATAAAGTATCTTTACAGTATGATGATTGTTGAAGAAAAGTTTTTCACTATGTTTACGGCGCAGTACATAACAGGTCTTGTTATAAAAATTCTTGCAGTGCTTGCCGTATACACTGTTATCTGCACCATAAAATTCAGAAGAGATTATGATAAAGCACAAAACAGGCTTGACGAGTATGAAGAAAGTCTTGAAGCATTCTGCAGACAGGAAGAAAGTGCGGAAAGGAATGCCTATGAATGAGTTGTTGAAATTAAGAAATAACGCAATATGGTTTTATAAGAAAAACGAACTGTTTATGGAAACGGCACTCAAGATGATTGGCGGAGCGGTGCTTTTTGCATCAGCCACATCATTTCTTCCATTTGGGAAAATGCTCGTTGTAAGAATATTTATGACAATTGCGGGTGCAGTGCTTGCCACAGTTGCAGGCCCATCAGGAATGCTTATATTTTCATGGCTTGTAGTCAGCTTGTCAGCGGCGATGGCATCTGTTGCAGCGGGAGTGCTTGTTTTTGTTTCTCTCTTCCTTCTATATCTGTTTTACGGAAGAATTTGTCCGAGAGAAAGCTTGCTTTTTGCGGCAATGCTTGTGCTTTATAAAGTGGGTCTTGCCTATGCAGTGCCTGTTGCGGCAGCAATATATATGGGTCCTGCGGCAATCATTCCTGTTTGCCTTGCAGTAATGGTACATAACTATTCTCCTGCAGTGGCTCATCTTATAGAAGCTTATCCTACATCTCAGTTTTCTCTGGGTGCGGTGCTTGATATTTTTGAAGGTGCATCATCATACGTTTTTGAAGCATTTGCATCATCAAGTGGCTGGGTAGTGCTTTGTGCGGCAGTTGCGGCAAGTATGATGGCGGTATGGTTTGTAAGCACATCTTTCGTGAAGGATGAAAAGGAAAAAGCAATACTTGCAGGCGGAGCAATACTTATGGTGGGCGGCTTTGCATCACTTATATTCTCAGCCGTATACTTCGGAAAGCTTGGCATACTTGGATATGTGCTTTCAGTGGCAATTGGATGTGCAGTGGCATACATAATGACACTTTTTGAATGTGTTAAGGATTATGGACGTACAGAAAAGGTTGTTTTTCAGGATAATGACTATGTTTACTACGTTAAGGCAGTGCCAAAGGTTGAAAACATAGGCGGAAGAGTTAGAAGAACAGCCCCAAAGGGTCCAAGTGCATTTGAAAAAGTCGTTCCTGAAGGAGCGAAAAATATATTACGCTTCGGAAGTACCGGAGGAAAAAAACACAAATAATATTATGGAAAAGCGGTGAAGAAAAAAATGGAGTTTTTTCAGTCCCTGTTTTCAAACGTTGGTGTGTTTAACTATGGTTTGCCAAAAATAGGCGTTATAGACATACTTGACATAGCCATCGTTGCATACGTTATCTACAAAATAATATTCTGGATTAAAGAAACAAGAGCATGGACACTGTTTAAAGGTATATTGTTCATACTTCTGTTTGCCCTTGTGGCTATGGTTCTGCACCTCAACACAATTACATGGATACTTTCCAATGCGATTTCTGTTGGTATTATTGCCGTGGTTGTTGTTTTCCAGCCGGAACTCAGAAAAGCCCTTGAACAGCTTGGCAAAACAAGACACATTTTTGATATCCTCGATCTTAGTGCATCAACAAACATAGGCGGTATGTCTGAAAAGGCAGTTGACGAGGTGGTAAGAGCTTGCGAAAAGATGAGTGCGGTCAAAACAGGTGCACTTATTCTTATTGAAAGGGAAGTTCCTTTGGGCGACCTTGAAAGAACAGGCATATCTATTGATGCGGTTGTTACAAATCAGCTTCTTGTAAATATTTTTGAAAAGAATACACCTCTCCATGACGGTGCAGTTATTATCAAAAATAACCGTGTTGCTGCGGCAACTTGCTTCCTTCCGCTTACAGATAGTAATGATGTAAGCAAAGACCTTGGTACAAGACACAGAGCCGGTATCGGCGCAAGTGAAGTATCAGATGCGGATGTAGTTATTGTTTCAGAAGAAACTGGTGCAATTTCTCTTGCAAGAGGCGGAGTGCTTTACCGCAGACTTACTCCTGAAACATTAAAGAGCATGCTTTATCAGGAAACAAAGATAAAAAAACGCCATAGCATCAAAAATATTAAGATATGGAAAGGATGGAAGAACAATGAATAAGATCAAATCCTTCTTTT
>JAFYQL010000029.1 GCA_017547125.1 Bacillota bacterium | reverse complement strand
TGGTGAAGAACTTGTTGAAATTGAAGACGGCGACGTTATCCTTTCAGATGTTCCACAGACAAGTGATCCATCAACACCATTTATGGGCTTATCATTCCTTTCAGCTATCGGCCTTATGTTTGCTGGCAGACGCAGAAAAGAAGACTGATAAAAACGGTTATATCAATTTGATATGAAACATCAAAATCCCGCACAGAGATGCCTGTGCGGGATTTTTTTATGATAATAACAAGCAGAAAATATATTTGTGCAAACAAATGCAAGTTTTTGTTCAAAATGTAACTGTTTCTGTAACCGGTGGCGAGTATAATGAAATCATAAACGATAGGAATTTACTTCTGAAGGAGGTTAAACATAATGGCAAAGAATAAACAGGCAAAAAGAATGATGGCAATGGCAATGGCGGCAACTCTTACAATGGGTATGGCGTTTACAGCATTTGCTGAAACAGAAACAGTTACAAATCCAGACGGAAGCACAACAACTACAACTGTAACAGAAGGCGGAGAAGGTACACCTGAAAATCCGGAAATTAAAATGACAATTACAGTTCACCATGCAACTGACGGAAGCGTAAGCACAACAACTGAAGAAGTTAAAGAATATACAGAAGAACATGAAAATGGTTCAACTGAAACAGTTGAAAAAGAAACAACTG
Organism: Bacillota bacterium; assembly: GCA_017547125.1. Lineage (GTDB taxonomy): Bacteria > Bacillota > Clostridia > Lachnospirales > Anaerotignaceae > HGM11808. The sequence continues at coordinate 2,547 of JAFYQL010000029.1, read as the reverse complement.
TAGATGAAGACAATGCTGATGGTTCAACTTTTGACAGCGAAGTTAACAGAACTGAAGTAACAGAAAAAGACAAAGACGGCGATAAAATAAGCGAAAGCTACGTTGAAGAAGGCGAATCAACAGAAATCTATACAGAAGAAGATAACGGCAGCGAAGAAGGACAGACTGACATTACAGTAAGCCTTATTCCTGGACAGGGAACATCTGCATCTGTAGATAAAGACCAGGTAGTTGAGGGCGATGTGCCTGAAGGCGAAGACGATGCTGAATTTGACTACACAACAACAGACGTTGTAGACAGAACCGTAGAAGCCGAAACATCCGGTGTTGAAGTTGAAATTACAGAAACTGAAGCCGAAATGAGCGGCCTTGAACATATTTTTGATACAACTGCAAAGAAAGAACTTTACCACGATAACGGCCATTATGGCTTTATGAATGGCTCAAGCAGCTATACAAAAGAAGCCGAAGTTATGTGGGAAAATGTTCTTACAGAAGTAATGAAAGCAAGACAGGCTGCAATTGATGCTGAAGATACAGAACTTGTTGAAAAATATGATGCGGCTATCAAAAAATATGTTGAAGGCGGTATTAACTCAATATTAAATAAAGATGGCAAAAAGGTTAAGGATGAAGGTGGCGAAGTTACTAGTTCAGGTAAGAATATTGCTGCAAACTTTGACGACCTTATGGAAGATGAACTTATGCTTGCAGCCATAAATAAAGCACTTGGCGGCGATAAGGCATCTGAAAAATCTGATGCTGACTATGCTTTTGTTGGATATGGTGATTACAGCGGACAGTATGTAAGCAAGGTTAAAGTTACATACAAAAAAGATGAAACTACAGGTGAATACCTTCGTGATGAAGACGGAGATTATATTCTTGAATCTTTTGTTAAGGCATCAAATAACGAAGTAATCACAGTAAGTGGTGTTCCACTTTCAGCTGTTGATGAAGAATATCTTACAACTCTCGGTGACACAGGCGAAGCACAGACACTTGATAAAGTTCCATATATTTATCTTAAGAAAGAATATATCAAGAGCCTTGGCGGTGACCTTTCAGGCATTTATGACCAGAAGACTGGTGTTCGTGCAGAACATTTCCTTTTAATGGATAAAGACGGCAATACTGCATATGGTTTTTGTATTGACCTTGGCACACCTGCATTGGTAAATAACTGGTATAAAGTTGCTAACCTTGAAGACAATGACTATTATGCATCAGAAGAGGCTGAAGCCCATGTTCGTTCAATCGTTATGAATGGTTACTGGGGCACAAGTGATGTAGCTAAAGAAGACGGCACATACGAAACAGGCAGTCTTGCAAAAATTAAGGAATCTTTAAAAGCAGCTCTTAAAAACGGCGAAGTTGAAACTTCAGTTCTTGTTCCTGTTAAAGATGCAAACGGTGCAGTTACAACACAGACTGTTGAAATTACAGAAGAACTTATTGACATGCTTACAAACGGCGAAGCTCTTGATATGACACAGGCTGCTATCTGGTCATATGCAAATGGTATGCAGGGCGTTACAGAAGGCTGGAATGGACAGATAATAGGCGGTGTAATGTATGGTGACCATGCAAATGGTAACAGATACGGCGTAACAGACCCATTAGGAATGGCAAGAATGAAAGTTTTATATAACTGGCTTATTAACCTTGATACAGACGAAGAATCAACAACAGTTATCAACGATAAAAACTTTGTTGAAGATTTCTCACTCACAATCGGTGACAAGGTTAAAGAATCTGATGACGGCAACAGCGATACATACGAAGCGTCACTTAACTTCAAGGCTGAATTTGAAGTTGGCGAAAACGATGAGCTTTATGTAACTCTTACATACAAAGACCTTGAAGGCAACGATGTTGTTGTTAAAAAACAGCTTGGTGTTGCAGGTGCAGAAGGAACAGAAGACATGATCGTTCCTGATTCTGATAACACATACACACTTAAAGGCCTTGCTTTAACAGAAAACGAAGAGTTCACATTTGACCTCAGACTTGAAGGTGTTCAGCAGCTTAAACAGGGTGCATACGTATACGTTGCAGAAAACGGCGTTGGCGAATCACAGACAATGGTAAGCATTGCTGAAGGTTCAAACACAGTTGATATCAGCGCTAAAGTAACAGTTAAGTTTGATGTTAATGAAGAAAATGTAGTTAAAAAGGTAAGAAAATGGAGAGACGAAGGTAAGATCGTATTTGAAAACGGCGACGGAGACGATGACGGCGATGATGACGGAAAAGAAAAGGTTCCGCCAACAGACCCAACAGAAATTCCTGAAGAAAAAGTTCCTACTACAGATGTTCCTTATATCGACGTTCCGGATATCGATGTTCCTATGGTTGATATAGCAACTGAAGAAGTTCCTTTAGTAGATATCGTTCTTGATGAAGTTCCATTAACAAGCGACCCATCAACACCATTTATGGGCTTATCATTCCTTTCAGCTATCGGCCTTATGTTTGCAGGCAGACGCAGAAAAGAAGACTAATAAAGTAAATAAAGTTTAAAATAAAACGGCAGAGTTTATCTCT
>JAFYQL010000028.1 GCA_017547125.1 Bacillota bacterium | reverse complement strand
TGAACTTGAAAAGCTTGGTGCTGAGTATGATTTTGAGGATATCAAGCAGCAGATTATTGCCCGTGACTACAACGATATGAACAGAGAGCACAATCCTTTGAGAAAAGCAGAAGATGCAGTTGAACTTGATACAACAGAACTTAATATCGAAGAGGTTTGCACAGAAATAGAAAAAATTATTAAACAAAAAACAATGTGAGGAATTTATATGGAAATTGTTCTTGCAAAATCAGCAGGTTTTTGTTTTGGTGTAAACAGAGCCATTGAGCACGTTTATGATGCCATTGGCAGCGGAAACATTTACACTTACGGACCTATTATCCATAACAAAGAAGTTACAAAAGACCTTGAAGCAAAGGGTGTATATTCTATTGACAGTTTTGATGGAATAACAGACGGCATAGTTGTTTTAAGAAGTCATGGTGTAGGTAAAGAGGTTTATGATGAGGCCAAGGAAAAAGGCATAAAGATAATTGACGGGACATGCCCTTTTGTAAAAAAAATACACGACATTGTTATGCGTGAATACGAAGAGGGCAGAAGCATTATAATTGTTGGTGATGGTGCTCACCCTGAAATAATAGGCATAAATGGCTGGTGCTGCAACAGTGCAGTTATTATTCCGGATGAAGATGCAGCTGAAAAATTTGCGGCTGATGGAAGCAAGTATTCACTTGTTGTGCAGACAACTTTCCGCAAAAGCAGATTTGATGATATATGCTCAATACTTAAAACAAAGGCTGAAGATATCAAGGTTTTTGACACAATCTGCTCTGCAACTGAAACAAGACAGAAGGAAGCAGTTGAGTTGTCCAAAAAAATGGATAAGATGATAGTTATTGGAGATAAAAAAAGTTCCAATACGCAGAAACTCTACGAGATTTGCAAAAATAATTGTGTAAATACGTATAATATTGAAACATTTTTAGATTTAGTGTTGAATAATTTCAACAAAAATGATAAAATTGGGGTAACTGCTGGTGCATCAACTCCACCGGCAATAATAAAGGAGGTTATTGGTACTATGAGCGAAAACCAGAACAAAAACTTAAATATTATTGAGGAAGGAGAACTTTCATTCCAGCAGATGCTTGATGAATCTTTTGTTACTTTACATACAGGCGACATTGTAAAAGGTACAGTTATCAACGTTTCATCAAATGAAGAAGTAAATGTTAACCTTGGATATAAGTCAGACGGCGTTATTCCAAGAGGTGAATATAGCAGCGATGCTACAGTAATCCCAAGCAAAGTGCTTCAGCCTGGCGACGAAATCGAAGTATTTGTTGTACGTGTTAACGACGGCGATGGCAACGTACTTCTTTCAAAGAAACGCATCGAATCTATGAAGGGCATGGATGATGTTCAGAAAGCATTTGACGAAAAGACAACTGTAGAAGGTAAAGTTACAGACGTAGTTAAAGGCGGTATCATTGCTGTAGTTAACGGCGTTAGAGTATTTATCCCATCATCACAGGTTTCAAACAAATTCGTTGACGATCTTAACTCATTCAAAGGTCAGACACTTGAATTCAACATTATCGAACTTGACAAGAGCAAACGTCGTATCATCGGTGGACGTAAAGCCCTCATCGAAAAAGAAGCTGCTGAAAAGAAAGAAGCTTTATTCGCTTCAATTGAAGCTGGCAAGAAAGTTGCTGGTACAGTAAGCAGAATTACAGACTTTGGTGCTTTCGTTAACCTTGGCGGTATCGATGGTCTTATCCACATCTCAGAAATGAGCTGGGGCAGAATCACAAACCCAAGAGAATTCCTTAAAGAAGGCGACAGCGTAGAAGTTATGGTACTTGACGCTGACAAAGAAAAAGGCAAAATTTCTCTTTCACTTAAAGACGTTACACCTAACCCATGGGCTGCTGCAGCTGAAAAATACGCTGTTGGCAACGTAGTTGAAGGTAAGGTTGTAAGAATGGTACCATTTGGTGCTTTCGTTGAACTTGAAGCTGGCGTTGACGGTCTTGTTCACATTTCACAGATTTCTGAAGAAAGAATTGAAAAACCAGAAGATAAACTTACAATCGGCGAAGTTATCAAGGTTAAAGTTCTTGAAGTTAATGCAGAAACAAAGAAAATCAGCCTTAGCAAAAAACAGGCTGAAGCTCCTGCAGAAGCTCCAGTTGAAGAAGCTGCTGAAACAGAAGAATAATTTTAAAACTAAAGTCGGGTGCAAAACACCCGGCTTTTTTATTTTCAGGTGCAAAATAATATTGTCAATGAAGTGAAAAAATATTTTAAAAAAGTGAATGTTTTTTTACTGAAAACACTTGCTTTTCTATTAAAGAAGTGATAAGGTATTACCATGTTAAAAATCCTATGAGGCTTTCAGAATTTTATTAAACTGAAAGCGGAGGAATCTCTGGAGAATCTCATTAAATTGAGTGCCGAAGGTGCAAGGCAAGTGATTGCCGAATCTCTCAGGCCAAAGGACAGGGCAGAAAATAATACAGAATTTATGAAGTCTGCATTGTTCTTTCCGGAGTTAGAAAACAACCATTTCAGGAGGAAAGAAAAATGGAGACTTTATTATTTTTAGTGCAGACAATCAACAAATACTTATCAGACTACATACTTATCATTTTGTTGGTAGGAACTGGACTTTTATTCTCAATCAAAACAAAATTTGTTCAGATCAGATGTTTTGGTGAAGGTATCAAGAAAGTATTTGGCGGTTTTAATTTACATGGCGGCAAACAGCATGGCGGTTTAAGCTCATTCCAGGCTTTAACAACAGCTATTGCAGCTCAGGTTGGAACAGGTAACATCGTTGGTGCTTGTGGTGCTATCCTTGTTGGTGGTCCTGGTGCTATTTTCTGGATGTGGATTATTGCTTTCTTTGGTATGGCAACAATCTATGCCGAAGCAGTTCTTGCTCAGGAAACAAAGATTGTTAATGCTGACGGTACAGTAAGCGGCGGTCCTGTTTACTACATCAAGAAAGCATTCCCTAACGGTTTTGGTAACTTCCTTGCAGGTTTCTTTGGTATTGCTACTATTCTTGCTCTTGGTTTCATGGGCTCAATGGTTCAGTCAAACTCAATCGCTTCAACTTGCTCAACAGCACTTAACGTTCCAACTTGGGCAGTAGGTGCAGTAGTTGCAGCTATTTCAGCAATTATCTTTGTTGGCGGCGTTAGCCGTATTGCTTCTGTAACAGAAAAATTAGTTCCACTTATGGCAGTTCTTTACCTTATTGGTGGTGTAGTTGTTCTTGTTATGCGTATTCAGTATGTTCCTGAAACATTTGCTTTAATTTTCAAATATGCATTTGCTCCACAGGCAATCATCGGCGGTGGTTTTGCATATGCTCTTAAAACAGCTATCAGCCAGGGTGCAAAACGTGGTCTCTTCTCAAACGAAGCTGGTATGGGTTCAACACCACATGCTCATGCTCAGGCTAAAGTAAACGACCCACACGAACAGGGTGTTGTTGCTATGATCGGTGTATTTATTGACACATTTATCGTACTTACAATGACAGCTCTTATCGTAATCTCAACTTTATACGCAGGCGACGGTATCCTTGCAAGCGGTGCTGCTGAAGGCGTTAACAAAGCAAACATGGTTCAGATTGCATTTGGCGGACTTATTGGCGAATCAGCAGGTAACCTTTTCGTTGCAGCTTGTCTTTTCTTCTTTGCTTTCTCAACAATCTTAAGCTGGAACTTCTTCGGTAAATTGAACATTCAGTATCTCACAAAGAACTCCAAGGTTGGTACTGTTCTCTACTCTGTAATTGCAGTAGCATTCATCTTCCTCGGTTCTCTTCTTTCCAACGACCTCGTTTGGGAACTTACTGACTT
>JAFYQL010000027.1 GCA_017547125.1 Bacillota bacterium | reverse complement strand
TTCCCACTCAAACCGAGATGCTTAGGTAGCTCGGTTTTTTCTTTCAAAAAATTAAGCCTTGCATCAGAGCAAGGCTTTTTTTATTTGTATTCATACTGAAATTATATCTTCATTTCAATAAGTTTTTTAATGTCTTCACAGATTAAATCAAGGCTTGTTTTCCAAAATGTTTTATCTGTGATGTCGATATCCGCCATAAGAGCAACATCCTTTAAGTTTGCCTTGCCTGTGGCAGAAAGAAGTTTTCTGTAGTCTTCTGTAAAGGCATCGCCTTTTTCAATGTAAAGTGCATAAAGGCCCTTTGCAAAAAGCAGACCAAAGGCATAAGGGAAGTTGTAGTAGTTATATTCTGCATCGTAGTAGTGTGGCTTGCATACCCACATATATTTGTGCATATATTCGTTGTCGAGACCTTCGCCATAGGTGTCTTTCTGGCACTGAAGCATAAGGGATGCAAGCTCGTTGTGTGAAAGAGATCCTTCTTTTCTGCCTTCAAATACGGCATCTTCAAAAAGGAAACGGCAGAGAATATCAACTATAATCTGTGCATTGTCTGAAATGTCAGTTTCAAGAATCATAAGAGCATCGTCAGGTGAGGCAGTTTTGAGGGCGGCATTTTTAACCAAAGTTTCGCAGAATGTTGATGCAGTTTCGGCAATAGGCATAGGATAGTCGCTGTTAAGGTATGTTTCACTGTTTAACTGCTCGCCGTGGTATCCGTGACCAAGTTCGTGGGCAAGAGTAAGCACATCGCTGAAGCTGCTTGTAAAGTTTGTGAGTATTCTGCTTTCTCCTATGGAGTGAAGATTGCTGCAGAATGCACCGCCGCGTTTGCCGTTTTTAGGATATACGTCTATCCAGCGGTTGTCGAAGGCTTTTTTAGCATAGTTGCCAAGGTCTGTGCTGAATGATGAGAAGTTTTTAACTATAAAATTCTGAGCTTCTTCGTATGTGAATTTCATTGTGCTTTTGCCTACAGGTGCAAAAAGATTGTAGAATGGAAGACCATTTTTGTCGCCCATAATTTCTGCTTTCCAAAGGAAGTATTTTCTGAATTCGGGAAGTGCATCTTTCATGGCGCTTATCATCGCATCAAGCACTTCCCGGTCAAGGCGCGAATGCTTTGCAGTCATATCAAGAGGGGAAGTGTAGCCTCTCATTCTGCACTCTGTTATTACTTCGCCTTTTATTGAGTTGAGACAAGCCGCTGATGAAGGGGCTATTGTTTCAAGTGCCTTAAGTTCAGCCTTATATGCTGCTTTTCTAATGTTTTCGTCATCTTCGTATGCCATGTTTCTTACGGCAGGAAGAGGATAGTCTTTTGCTTCACCGTTTATTTCAACCTTGCAGTTAAGTGTTGAGGTTAAAAGTTCCTGAAGCTTTGCCCAGGCAAGAGAACCTGTGTTTTTCATTTTTGAAATAACTTCTTCTTCTTTTTCGCTTAAAAGATGTGCGCTGTTTTCAAGTATTTCGTTAAGATAAAAAGCATGTTCTTTTAAAACAGAAGAAGAGAGTATTATTTCTTGCTGATTTTCAAGGGAAGCAAACCATTTCTGGAACATTGTTTCAGGTGCAGTAAGGTCTGAAAGAAGTACTTCAAGCTTATCCATTGTTTTTGCGGCCTGTTCATTTTCGGCATCTGTGCTCATAAAAAGCTGAGTGTATTCTGAAAGTGAAGATGCTACAGAAAGCATATTGTTCTGGTAGTTTATGTAATACTCACATTTTTCTGCTGCGTTTTCAGTTGTTTCAAAGTTTTCCTTGCACCAGATAGTGATGCTTTCTATATTTTCTTCAAGTTTTTTATAGTCGTTTTTAAATTTTTCGCTGTTAAATGATGTATAAAGCTCATCAAGGCTCCAAGTGTATTTGTCCATATTTTTTACCACCTTTCATATTAAGATTACCATATAAAAGCAAAGTAAACAATTTCATTATTCTTAAAAAATATTTTATTATATTGGGGTTTTGGGAAGCAAATATGCTGGAAAAAGCTAAAGCATTGCAGTATAATTAATTTGTATTGCTATATACATTTAAAACCAAATTTAATTAACGGAGGTTATGAAATATGGACAAGAGAAATTGGAAAGTTGAAACAATGGCTGTACAGGGCGACTATGTAGCAGGTAATACTGAATCAAGAGTTCTTCCTTTATATCAGAGCACAACTTACAAGTATGACACTTGTGATGAGCTTGCTAAAGTATTTGACCTTGAACAGGATACATGCATGTACACACGTCTTGCCAACCCCACATCAAATGCTTACGAAGCTAAGCTTAACATGATGGAAGGCGGCGTTGGCGCTATGGCAACTGCATCAGGTATGGCTGCAACAGCAATCACAATTATGAACATTGCTAAAAAAGGCGACAGCATACTTGCAGCAGCAACAATCTATGGCGGCAGTGTAACACTTTTTTCAACATCATTCCCTGACCTTGGCATTGATGTAATCTTCTTTGATCCTGATGCACCGGCTGAAGAAATCATTGCTCTTGCAAAACCAAACACAAAAGCAATCTTTGGCGAAACAATCGGTAACCCAGCAATCAATGTCCTTGATTTTGATAAATTCAAATATATTTCAGAAACACTCGATATTCCTTTTATTGTAGACAACACATTTGCAACACCTATCCTTTGCAAACCACTTGAACTTGGTGCGCACATTGTAGTTTACTCAACATCAAAATATATCGATGGCCACGCAACTGCACTTGGCGGTATGATTATTGACGGCGGTAACTTCAACTGGGATAACGGCAAATTCCCTGGTCTTTCAGAACCTGATGAAAGCTACCACGGTGTTACATATACAAAGGCTTTCGGTCCTGCAGCGTTTATCGTAAAAGCAAGAGCAAACCTTATGAGAAACTTTGGTATGACACCATCTCCGTTTAACAGCTACATCACAAACCTTGGTATGGAAACACTTCATCTCAGAATGGAAAGACACTGCGAAAATGCTCAGAAAATGGCTGAATATCTTAAGGCTCACGATATGTGCGCATGGATCAGCTATCCTGGTCTTGAAGGCGATAAATACTATGATGTTGCAAAGAAATTCCTTCCAAAAGGTGCAAGCGGTGTTATGAGCTTTGGTGTTAAAGGAGGCAGAGCAGCAAGCAAGAAGTTTATTGATTCACTTCAGCTTGTTTCACTTGTTACACACGTTGCTGACGTAAGAAGCTGCGTTCTTCAGCCTGCAAGCACAACACACAGACAGCTTACAGATGATGAACTTATTGCCTGCGGAGTATCACCTGATATGATCAGATTTTCAGTTGGTATCGAAAACGTAGAAGATATTATTGCTGACTTTGAGCAGGCTTTTGATAAATGCAGAAATATGTAATGGTGCACTGTTGTATATTCCGAAAG
>JAFYQL010000026.1 GCA_017547125.1 Bacillota bacterium | reverse complement strand
CAAGAGTTGGTGGTATAATTTTTAGTATATTATGTACCTTTATTATAGTGTTTTTTGATAATAAAATACTATGTGCATTTTATTGACACTATATTTAAAATTATGATAGAATATTTTGAATGTAAAATAAGAAAAAGCAGGAGGATTACCCGTTATGATGTTTTTTGAAAAAAGCGAAAAAATGGATATGCACGTAATTTATCTTGCTAATTCTGATTTACATCCTTCAGCGAAGGGTGCTTTTGCTGATGTTTTTTTATTTGATTTTAAGGCAATAAAAAGATGATTTCTTTTTATTGCCTTTATTTTTATCTTTTTTGATTAATTACGTATTTTTTAAAGGAAAGGGCGGATAAATAATGAATCGTAAAGACGTTTTAGGACTTAGAGAAATGTCTAAAGAAGAAATACTTGAAATTTTAGACGTGGCACAGGAAATGAAACTTCGCATCGATAATCCTGAGCTTAGAACAGACGAGCTTAAAAATGCAAGCATTATTACACTGTTTTATGAAAACAGTACAAGAACAAAAACATCATTTGCACTTGCAGGCGAATACCTTGGTGCAACTGTTCAGGATCTTGGTATTTCAACAAGCAGTGTTAAAAAGGGCGAAAGCCTTATAGATACAGGCAAGACACTTGACCAGATGGGTGTTGACATTATGATTATGCGTAATTCACACACAGGTGCACCTCACGTTCTTGCAAAAAATGTAGATGCACACGTTGTAAACGCAGGTGACGGTGCCAATGAACATCCTACACAGGCGCTTCTTGACCTTTTCACAATCAGAGAATACAAGAAAAATTTTGAAGGTCTCAAGGTTGCTATCATCGGTGACATCAGCCACAGCCGTGTTGCGAGAAGTAATGTTTTTGGTTTAAGCAAACTTGGTGCTGAAGTTACACTTGCAGGCCCAAGCACAATGCTTGGCGGTCTTGGCAAGCTTGGCATCAAAACAACATCTTCAATCAAAGAAGCAGTGACAGATGCAGACGTTGTTATGGGTCTTCGTATTCAGTTTGAAAGACAGAAAACAGTATCTTTCCCAGGCCTTGCCGAATACAGACAGCTTTTCGGCGTAAACCCTGAAATTCTTAAATATGCTAAAAAAGATGTTCTTGTTATGCATCCGGGTCCTGTTAACAGAGGTATCGAATTTACAACAGAAGTTGTTGACGGCGAAAACTCAGTTATCAATATTCAGGTTAAAAACGGCGTTGCAGTAAGAATGGCTATACTTAAATTACTTATGACAGGAGGTAAATAATTTGAAACTGCTTATTAAAAACGGAAGAATTATAAATCCTGCATCAAATATGGATGCTAAAGGCGATATTCTTGTTATTGACGACAAGGTAGCTGAAATCGCTGAACATATCGAAACAGAAGCTGACAAGGTTATTGATGCTGAAGGCAAATGGGTAACACCTGGTTTTATTGACCTTCATGTTCATTTAAGAGACCCTGGCTTTGAATATAAAGAAACAATTGAAACAGGCAGCCAGGCTGCAGCTATGGGTGGTTTCACAACTATCTGCTGTATGCCAAACACAAGCCCTGTTATCGACAGTGAAATTATGGTTGAATACCTTAACCTTCGTATTTCAAGAGGCGCAGTTGTTAATGTGCTTCCTATCGGTGCCATTACAAAAGGTCAGGCAGGGGAAGAACTTGCTGAAATCGGCAAAATGACAAAAGCAGGTGCATGTGCAATCAGCGAAGACGGCAAGAGTGTTATGAATGCAGGCCTTCTTAAAACTGCTATGAACTACTCAAAGATGTTCAATATTCCTGTGCTCAGCCACTGTGAAGACAAGGCTCTTGTTGGCAGCGGCGTTATGAATGCAGGTGTACAGAGCCAGATTATGGGTCTTAAAGGCATCTCAAACGACTCTGAAGACGTTATTGCTGCAAGAGATATTCTTCTTGCTGAAACAACAGGTGCAAAGCTTCATCTTTGCCACGTTAGTACAAGAGGCAGCGTACAGCTTTTAAGAGAAGCACACGCAAGAGGTGTTAAGGTTAGTGCAGAAGTATGTCCACATCACTTCACACTTTCAGACGAAGCAGTTGTAAGCTATGATGCAAACACAAAGATGAATCCGCCGCTCAGAAGCAACGAAGACGTTGAAGCTTTAAGAAATGCTCTTAAAGACAACACAATCAACTGTATCGCAACAGACCACGCACCACACTCAATTGACGAAAAGAACTGCGAATATGACAAAGCAGCATTTGGTATCGTAGGTCTTGAAACAGCACTTGCCCTTGGTGTTACAACACTTGTTGAAGGCGGATACCTTACACCAATGGAACTTATTGAAAAAATGACAATCAACCCTGCAAACGTACTTGGTATCGAAAAAGGTGATATCTCAGTTGGCAAGGTTGCTGACATTGCAATTATCGATGCAGATACACTCTACAATATTGATGTAAATACATTCAAATCAAAAGGTAAAAACACTCCATTTGACGGATATGAAGTAAAAGGCAAAGTACTTTGCACAATAGTAGGCGGCAAGGTAGTTGTTGAAAACGGAGAATTAATCTGATTCAAACCAAAAATGTAACAATCAAAGCATTGGAGGATATAAAAAATGAAATTTGTTGAGTACGGCGAAATTGTTGAAAATATAAAAATTGGTGCAAACGCCTACAAAATGACTATTGTGCTTCCAAAAATTTCTGCAGAAGCAAAACCTGGTCAGTTTGTAAATGTTTATACAGGCCTTGGCGAAATGATTCTTCCAAGACCTATCAGTATCAACGAATATGATGCTGAAAAAGGCACTCTTGCTATTATCTATCAGGTTTCAGGCAAGGGCAGTGAATACTTCACAACACTTCCTGTTGGCACAGAAGTAAGATGCGTTGGCCCGTTAGGCAACGGATTTATGATTGATAACGAAATTAAGAAAAATATTATCGTTGGCGGAGGTATCGGTCTTCCTCCGCTTGTAGAACTTATCAAACACCTTGACGGCGAAAACCACGTGTTTATCGGCTCAAGAACAACACCTATTCTTGTTGAAAGACTTGAAGAACTTGGTGCAAAGGTACACATTGCAACAGATGACGGCAGTGTTGGCTTCAAAGGCAACGTTGTTCAGCTTCTTGATGAAGTTAAGCCGGAAGGCGGTATGATTTATTCATGCGGTCCTAAGGTAATGCTTAAATACCTTGCAAAATGGGCTATGGAAAACAATATTCCTTGCCAGGTTTCTCTTGAAGAAAGAATGGCATGCGGTATTGGTGCATGCGTTGGCTGTGCAATTAAAATTCAGAAAAAGGGCGAAAGTGACTGGCAGCACCTTAAAGTGTGCAAGGACGGCCCTGTATTTTTCGGAGATGAGGTGATCTGGGATGAGTAATGTAAATACAGCAGTAAAAATTTGCGGCGTAGAAATGAAAAACCCTGTCACAACTGCTTCTGGTACATTTGGCAGCGGAAGAGAATTCAGTGAATTTGTTGATCTTTCAAAACTTGGTGCTGTAACTGTTAAGGGGGTTGCGGCTGAGCCTTGGAAAGGCAACAATGCCCCAAGAATTGCTGAAACATATGGCGGTATGCTCAACTCAGTTGGTCTTCAGAATCCTGGTGCTGACTACTTCATCGAAAACGACATTCCGTTTTTAAGACAGTTTGACACAAAAATCATCGTAAATATCTGCGGTCACACTATTGAAGAATACTGTGCAGTTGCTGAAAAGCTTTCAGATGCAGATGTAGATATGTTTGAGCTTAACATTTCTTGTCCTAACGTAAAAGAAGGCGGTATCACATTTGGTACAGTGCCTGCTATGGCTGAAAAAGTAGTTTCTGAAGTAAGAAAATACTGCAAGAAACCTCTTATCGTTAAGCTTACACCAAACGTAACAGACATTACTGAAATTGCAAAAGCCGTTGTTGCAGGCGGTGCAGATGCAGTTTCACTTATCAATACACTTCTCGGTATGAGAATTGACATCAATAAGAGACAGCCTGTGCTTGCAAACAAGGTTGGCGGTTTCTCAGGCCCTGCTATCAAGCCTGTGGCTGTAAGAATGGTATATCAGGTTGGCAAGGCAGTTGACGTGCCTATCATCGGTATGGGCGGCATTGCAACTTGGGAAGATGCCATCGAATTTATTATGGCAGGCGCAACAGGTGTTGCAGTGGGCAGTGCAAACTTTGCAAATCCATTTGCAACAGTTGAAGTTGCTGAAGGTATCGAAAGATATATGAGAGAAAACAATATTAAAGATTTATCTGAAATAAGAGGAATTATTGACTAAGGGAGGATTTAAACCATGCTTGACGCTTCAAAGGTAGAATTTATTGAATTTATGATGAGTGCTGATGTACTTCGTTTTGGCGATTTCGTTACAAAAAGCGGAAGAAACACACCATACTTTGTAAACACAGGTAACTACAAAACAGGTAAACAGATTGCTACACTTGCAAAATTCTATTCAAAACTTATCAAAGAAACAGTGGGCGAAGATTTTGATGCTATGTTTGGTCCTGCTTACAAGGGTATTCCTCTTGCAGCAGCTGCAGCAGCAAACCTTGCTACAGAATATGATATTGATAAACCATACTTCTTCAACAGAAAAGAAGCTAAAGACCACGGCGAAGGCGGCAGCCTTGTAGGTTACAAACCAGTTGACGGCGACAAACTTATCATCATTGAAGACGTAATTACAGCCGGCACAGCTATCAGAGAAACAATGCCTGTACTTTACGGCGCTGCAGATGTTAAGGTTACAGATATGTTTATTTCTGTTAACAGATGCGAAGTTGGCAAAGACGGCACAAAAACAGCTGTTATGGAAGTTATGGATGAATTCGGTATCAACGTTCACTCAATCATTTCTGTAAAAGATATCTACGAATATCTTAAAGAAAAGGGCACATACGAAGATGTACTTCCAAAAATGGAAGCATACATGGCTCAGTACTGTGTATTCTGATTAAAGACAAAAAATTATCCCTCTCCGTTTTGGAGAGGGATTTTTTTATCTGTTATACACACTGTTTACTATATCCTGAAATACCTGAGGCATATCTTCATAGCCGAATGAGATGGATGTGTAGTAAACCATTTTGTTATTGTCTTTCATATGGAATGTGACATCAACTGAAAGGCGTGAGCCATTAATTGTTTTGTTTTTGTATGCAGTTTTGGAAAACTCAGTTATTTCGCGTATTATTTCTTCATCTCTGATAAGGCAGTCATAATATGATTCGCCATATTCTGCATCAAGCTGATAGTCGCCTGTATCACTGACTACTGCCGGAGCCTTAGTTGTTTCGCCATAGAACATTTCATCTTTGTAATAACTGTTGTAGTTGTATACGTTTATGCCTATTGCTTCAACATCTTCTGCATCAAAGCCATATTCAATACCAATTTCATCGAGAACTTTAAGTGTGTTTATGTATTTGTCTGTGATGGCATAACTGTCGCCGAGAGTATTTTTTTCAAGCACTTCATATGTGAGAGCAATTCCTGATTCTGTTGTTGCATCTTTTGTGTAATACATATCAAGTGAAACAGGGCATTGTGCTTCTGTGTTGAAAATCCAAGTGTAATCATCGAATTCAAGGCTTTAAATGTCTTTTATGAGTGCCTCTTCATGTTTTGCCATTTCGGCTTTTGAATTGATTTCCATAATGAAGTTGTCCATATAGCTAAGATGGAATGAAGAAGGGGTTTTTGTTGTGCCGTCATATACAGGGAACTGATATTTCTTGTAGACATCGCTGGCATAAACAGGCGCTGCAATATCCTTATCAATATCAAAATTGATTGTGTATTCTCTGTAAACCTTGCATCCGTCTTTAAGGGTGTAGATGATTGGAAGACTGCGTCCGCCGCCGTCGCGGTTCACGATTTTATGTCTGTGAAGAGCAACTACATTGGCGATATCTTCTGCTTCAACAAAATCAGGATAATAAACTTCGTTTATATTTGCATCTTCTCCGTTGGAATAAATCTGTGTTTGAACGGTGCCCGGATAGGTGATTGAAACACTTTCAATTTT
>JAFYQL010000025.1 GCA_017547125.1 Bacillota bacterium | reverse complement strand
CCACCGGGAAGAATAAGTGCATCGTAACTGTCTTTGTCTATTTCTTCAAGTATTTCGTCACACACAACTTCAATGTTGTGAGCACCAAAAACGCTTGTTTCGTCTGTAATTGAAACCATATCCACATCAATGCCGGCTCTTCTTAAAAGGTCAACCTGTGTAAGTGCTTCAACCTCTTCAAATCCAAGTGCAAGAAATACCGCTGCTTTTTTCATATTTTAACCTCCACGAGTATATTAATCTGTCTAAATTCAAAATTTTGTGTTAAACTTTATTATATACAAAATCGACGTTTAAAACAACTTTTAACAGGAGATTGCTATGGAAATTGAAAAGAAGTACCTTACTGAAAACATACCCTTCAGCCTTGAAGGCTTTGATAAAAAACAAATGAGCCAGTGCTACATATCACTTTCACCAACCATTCGTCTCAGAAAAGAAGATGATATATATATGCTTACAGTAAAAAGCAAAGGCACAATAGCAAGGGAAGAATTTGAGCTTGAAATAACAGAAGAAGAATATAACCACCTTAAGCTTAAAAGCGAAACTCCAGAAGTTATCAAAACAAGATACTACATACCACTTGAAAACGGCCTTATAGCAGAAACAGACATCTACAGCGGTAGCCTTGACGGCCTTATGACCACAGAGGTTGAGTTTGAACGCATAGAAGATGCAGAAAGCTTCGTCGCACCTGAATGGTTCGGAAAAGACGTAACAACCGACAACAGATACAAAAACACAAGCCTTTCTATACACGGCATTCCAAAAGACTGATTTTTCAGTCTTTTTTTATTAAAAACTTTTCGTCATAATGTGCCCGATTGCGTCTTTAAGTGACATAACTGGCTTTTTTATGCTTATTTTTTTCACGTTTTGTGTAAATTAACGTCTCAAACCGTCTTTTTTTGACACTTTAAAATCGTTGCACCCCTCAATTCCACTGCCTATAATTAACGACATAAGCAACATTTTCACAAATTATGAAATATTATCTTATACAAAATTAACGCAGGAGGGATTATTTTGAACCAAAATAAAATAAAAATTTTAATTGCAGATGATAACAAAGATTTTTGTGATTCTTTCAAATCTTTTATCAATTCAAAAGACGATATGGAGGTTGTTTCAATAGCCTACGACGGAGTTGAGGCCTATTCCAAAATCATTCAGACAAAACCCGACATCGCCATCATCGATGGCATTATGCCGCGCCTTGACGGCCTTGGTGTGCTGGACAAAATAAATAACGCCAACATCACACCTCGCCCAGTGTGCATATTCCTTTCTTCTCTCACACAGGAAAAGATATCTCAAAGAGCCTTTGAGCTTGGAGCTGACTACTACATCGTAAAACCATTTGATATGGAGTCCCTTGCCAACAGAATACGTCAGTTTAAAAACACATCCTCTGCATCAGGTAATCTTGTTATGCACAAATCAAATGCAGATGCCGCCGCTTATTCATTAGAAACAAAGGTTACCAACATACTTCACGAAATCGGTGTGCCTGCTCACATAAGAGGCTATCACTATATGCGAGAAGCCATAATTATGAGCGTAAACGATATGGATGTTTTAAACTACATCACAAAAGAGCTTTATCCATCTATTGCCAAAAAATGCAACACTACCCCAAGCCGTGTTGAAAGGGCTATCCGTCACGCCATTGAGGTTGCCTGGAACAGAGGCAAGATAGATGCCATTGACGAACTTTTTGGCTACACCATCAACAACCATAAGGGAAAGCCCACAAATTCGGAATTTATTGCGCTTATAAGCGACCGTCTCCGCCTTGAACAGAAGGCGTGTTAAATAAAAAAAGCAGTATCATTCCGATACTGCTTTTATTTATTCTGCTGTTTTAATTGCCGCAAGAGCGCTCAGTTTTGTTGCCCTTACTGCCGGCATAAAGCCCGCCGCTGTGCCCACAAGTGTTGCAAATACTACCGAAAGAACTGCAAGGTATACAGGTATTACAGAAAGGTCATATGCCTGACCCATATTCGCCCCGACGACGTTCACTATGGCCGACACGGCATAGCTTAAAAGTATGCCTGCCACACCTCCAAGGAAGCCGATGAATGATGCCTCAACAAGAAACAGCATTCTTATATCCTTTATGCTGGCGCCTATAACCTTCATAACGCCTATTTCTTTTGTTCTTTCATAAATACTCATTACCATTGTATTGGCAATGCCTATAGCCGCTACAAACAATGATACGGCACCTATGGCACCAAGCACCATCTGCATCATCTTGCTTGATTCCTGCATAGAGTTAAGATATTCTGTAAGGCTTGATGCTTCAAAGCCCATATCTATAATCTGCTGCTGAACATCTTCAACATAATCCACATCTTCCACCTTAACAATAGCCTCCTGATACCCTTTGTTCTGTGAGACTTTTTCGCCATTCTTCTTTGCCCTTGCCGCCTCCATTTTTTCAACGTCCTTCAGCGGCATAAAAGAATACCATGAATCAGATGCATTTTCGTCCATAATGCCCACTATTTCTATCTTTTCAGGCTTAATACTCTTGTCATAGCCTTTTTCGCCATACATTGTGTCGTATGTTATTTTAAAATTATCATTAAACGGATCAATTTCTATGGTATTTTCACTGTTCCAGCGATTCTGCCAGCTCTGTTTAGGGTTATAAAACTCATTGCGTGCATATGCACCCATAACAAGCTTCATGCTGTCTCCTTCTTCAAGGCTTCGTCCTTCTGCTATTGTGTAGCCAAGAGAACTCATTACCGCCGGATCAATACCCCTTATGCTTGTTGTGCAGACATACTTGCCGTCAATAATGGCATAATAAACATCTTTAACCGGAGAAACTGCCTCAACACCTTCGATGTTTTTTATCTCACTAAGGGTTGCTTCATCAAGTTTAAGGTCCTTGTTTTTGTTGTCGCCATAATAACTGTAGTTATAAACGTTTATAACACTCAGGCTGCCCATGCTTTCTATCTGCTGACGGAAGCTTTCGTTCATACCGATACCGATGGACACCATTATAACAATGGATGCCGTACCGATGATTACACCAAGAACAGTAAGGAAGGTACGCAGTTTTCTTTTCCACAGATTTCTCACCGCCATGTCAATCAAGTCACGCCAGCTCATAATCCAACTTCCTTTCGATTATTCTTCATCATCGTCATCAATATCTTCAATTATCGCTTCTTCTTTTTTTCTTTTAGCCTTGTTTATAAGCACAAATGCTATAGTTCCAAGCACCATAAGTGCAAGCACAACTGCCGCCGCAATAACACTGTTGTCCTTTTCAGGCGGAAGCTCTTCCATCATCATATCGTCCATAGGCATAGGCTCTGCACATTCGATAGTATATTCGTTTTCGTATACAAGAAGTTCTCCGCTTGGTTCTTCGCCTATGATTGTGATTTTAACTGTGTTAGGGCCAACATTTATTGGTGAGAAGTATGCTTCATAGCTCATACTGTCTCCCTGTTCAAGATTGCCAAGGTATGTGCTTCCGTTTTGTGTATCAACATCACCTTCAACAAGAACTTTCATGTTGTTGAGGGCTACCTTGCCTGTGTTGTAGATATCAAAGTACACACTTATAGGCATACCAAGTTCAGTAAACTCAGGAACAAAAATTTCGCTTGTTTCAACCTTTGCACTCTGCTTTACGTTAATGCCAAGAAGCTCAGTTGATGTGTATTCTGTGCCTGAAGCATCTTCATATTCAAAGTTTACACGAAGAGTATATGTCTTTGGCTGTGCACTTGGCACTGTGTAAAGACGCATAACCTTTGCAACTGTTTCCTTTGAAGGGATTTCATCAAAATAGAATGTGTTGCTGCTTTCAACAGGTGTGAAGATGTTGCCTGTCTGTGTGCTTTCAGATGATGTTTCCTCAGACATAGTAAGGAACATCTTTACATTCTTAACTGACTTTTCAGAATGTGTATTTAAAAATTCCATTGTAAGGTCAAATTCTTCGCCTGCAAGTACAAGTACAGGGTCGCTTTCGTATCTGCTTACAATAATCTTTGGCTTGCTTGTGCCGTCGCCGTCAGCATTTGAAATATTAACACCTGCATACTGCTTAACAACAGTTTCGTTTCCGCCTCTTGTATAGCTTACGCTAAGTTCAACCATATGGTTTTTTGTTTCAGCATTGTCTGTTGCCGCCATTGTAAAGCTTACGTATTTGCTCTGTCCTGCCGCAAGTTT
>JAFYQL010000005.1 GCA_017547125.1 Bacillota bacterium | reverse complement strand
AAATTAAAAAAATGTTACAAATAGCATTATTTTTTGTGTTTTAGCAAAGCTTCCAGCCTAGCTTTTGCCGTTTTGGCATAATAAGTCGCAAAGAAAACCGTCTGCTCCGTAAGGTCTTTAATCAGAGTTATTGTTTCACGGCAGGCCGTTTTAAACTCCTCATCATAAAGAATATATTGCCAGAAATCATAAAAAATAAACTTATAAAACCGGGAGGCACAGTAGAAAAAAATTATCAGAAGGTCTTTGATTGTATAATAGGCAAGGCACAAAATTGTGTAGCACGGTCTGCTTAAGCCTTTAAACTTCATATTATCCAGTCTTTCCGGCAGACGCCACAGCCAGTCATCTTTAAGCTGAGTAATAAGCCACATATATCCACCCCATTTCTCAATTTAAACATCTCTTTCTGCTTTTTATTTTACATATATGCCTGTCCCAAAAAACTCTCAGCAAAAAAATACTGCCGTAAGTTTACCCTACGACAGTACTGTTTTAATTTTAATCCACAAACACAAAATCGATTGTTCTAAGCTGCATATCTGTTTTTATAACCTGAACTCTTGCCTTATCGCCCATTTTGTAAACCCTTCCGCTTCTTTCTCCGCGGTAGAGAAGTTTCTTTTCTTCGTATGTGTAATAGTCATCATCCATATTGTTTATGCTTACCATACCTTCCACGGTGCTTGGAAGTTCAACATAAAGTCCCCAGCTTGTTACACCGGAAATAATGCCTTCAAATTCTTCGCCGATATGTTCACTCATATACTGAACCATTTTAAGCTTGTTTGTTTCTCTTTCTGCATCGTCAGCAAGTCTTTCACGGATAGAGCATCTGTTTGCAATGGCAGGAAGTTTCTTTGAATATTTCTTTCTTCTTTCGTCCCTCATGCCGCCGTCAAGACATTCCTTAATGATTCGGTGAATCTGAAGGTCAGGATAACGTCTGATAGGCGATGTAAAGTGGCAGTAATACTGTGCCGCAAGACCAAAATGGCCATAGTTTTCACTCTGGTATTTTGCCTGTTTCATGCTTCTTAAAACAAGACGGCTTATAACATGTTCTTCGTCCTTGCCGGAAATTCTGTCTATAAGCTGCTGAATTTCTTTAGGGTGAATTTCGTTCTGACCCTTGATATAATAGCCGAAGCTCTTAATCATAAGCTTAAGGCTTTCAATTTTTTCTTCGTCAGGTGTTTCGTGGTTACGGTACACAAAAGGAACACTCTGCCAATAATAATCTTCTGCCACAGTTTCGTTGCACACAAGCATAAATTCTTCAATAAGGTTTGTGGCAAGGTTTCTTTCGTATGGCTTAATATCAAGCACATTGCCGTCGCCGTCAAGAACTATCTTTGTTTCAGGGAAATCAAAGTTTACAGAGCCTCTCTTCTTTCTCTTGTTGTTGAGAATTATACGAAGCTCGTTCATCTGCATGAGCATAGGCACAAAGTCCTTATATTCTTCACACTGCTCTGCATCCTGGAACTCTATAACCTTGTTAACCTTGCTGTATGTCATTCTGCAGTGAGAATGAATAACACTCTTGCATATTTCATGGTCAACAACATCGCCGTTTCGGTTTATTTCCATAACACAGCTGAGTGTAAGGCGGTCTTCATCAGGGTTAAGAGAGCAGATACCATTTGAAAGCTTATGGGGTATCATAGGAATTACTCTGTCAACAAGGTAAACACTTGTACCCCTTTCAAGGGCCTCTTCATCAAGCGGAGAGCCTTCTGTAACGTAATGTGTTACGTCTGCAATATGAACACCAAGCTTATAGTTGCCATTTGGCATCATTTCAAGGCTTACAGCATCGTCAAAGTCTTTTGAATCATCGCCGTCAATCGTTACTGTAACCATTTTTCTAAAATCTGTTCTTCCCTGAAGTTCTTCTTCCTTAACATCAAGGCCGATTCCTTCTATCTGTTCAAAAACTTCATCAGGGAACTCAATAGGAAGGTCAAACTGCTTTATAACAGAAAGAATATCTACGCCCGGGTCATCAATATGACCGATTATTTCTGTAATTATACCTTCAGGGCTTCTGCCGTTTTCACGAGCCTTTGTAACCTTAACAACAACCTTGCTGCCTGTTACCGCGCCCTTGCTTTTTTCCTTTGGAACAAATATGTCTTCAATCTTTCTGTCGTCACAAACAACAAAGCCAAAGCCCTTCCCCTGCTGGAATGTGCCAACAATATTGCCTGTGCTTTTTTCAAGTATCTTAACTATTTCGCCTTCTGCGCGTCTGCCCATTTCTGCAGGAGATGTGATACGCACAAGTACCTTGTCCTTATGCATTGTTCCATTTACAGAAGACGCAGGAATGAAAATATCACTTTCGGCGCCTTCGTCAAGACGTACAAAACCAAAGCCTTTCTGATGGCCTATAAATTCGCCCGTAAAAAGACCAAGCTTTTCGCTTTCCATTATTTTGCCTTTTTTAGTTTCAACAATTTTGCCTTCAGCAATAAGCTCGTCAACTATGCTTTCGAACTCTGCTCTTTCAGACGGAAGAACCTCCATAAGAAGACTCATTTCCTTTCTTTTCATAGGCGGAAATGTTTCATCTTTTACAAAGGCAAGTATCTTATCTTTTCTTTCTTGTCTTAATTCATCTATATCCATAATATCCATAAATTGCACCTTCTTTCTTCATCATTTTTTCGCTCATCTATATTGTAATTATATCATATATTCAAAAAGAAATACTGCGAAAAATAAAAAAGCCTTGAAAATTCAAGGCTTTCAAATTATTTCTGCATTTGCTTTTATACTACCTGCTGTTCGTTTATTATCAACTTAAACTCAAGACCGAATTTTTCCGCAGCCTTGCGGCACATAACCATACGGTTAAGGAAAATTTCGAAATAATCCATTATTGAACTGATTTCAGTATCAATTTCAAGATTTAATACTATGGCTGTTTTGTCTTCACTCACCCTTAAAGATGACTTTTTAACAGAATAGTTTACTCTGTCGTGAATATCAAAGTTAAGGTCTTCTTTGTTTCTCACTCGGCTCTGTCTTACGTCGCCCTTGTCTGCAAGTATAAGCGCCGCAGCCACAGGGCTTGCAGGTATGCCTGTGCCTTCATCGTGGTTGCCGATAGCTGTTACGATATCTGCAATATCTTCTGCCGGCATCTTCATATTATCAAGAATTCTGAAGGCCATAACCGCACCTGTGATTGAGTGGTTT